>JASFGH010000023.1:0-16390 GCA_050123865.1 Desulfobacterales bacterium
CGGCGGTGAGAGTCAACGAATTCGTCTGGCGACGCAGATCGGCTCGAAACTAACAGGGGTACTCTATGTATTGGATGAACCCAGTATCGGCCTGCACAGACGCGATAACAAGCGTTTGTTGGAAACCCTGATACAGATGCGTGACCTTGGTAATACGGTCCTGGTAGTTGAACATGATGAAGAAACCATCCGCGCAGCAGATTATGTCATCGACATCGGACCGGGTGCCGGAATCAACGGGGGAAATATTATTTTTGCCGGATCACCCTCTGAATTGAGCTCCCATCAGACCTCTCTGACAGGACAGTATTTATCGGGCCGCAAACGGATTGAGGTGCCCTCTTCCAGACGGCCCATAGGAGATGATCATTTGATCCTTAAAGGCGCCTCGGCAAATAATTTAAAAAAGATTGATGTCGCATTTCCGTTGGGCTGCTTCATCTGCATTACCGGCGTATCCGGTTCGGGCAAATCAACCCTTGTGCTGGAAACGCTTTACCGGGCACTGATGCAAAGACTGTATCATGCCAGGCTGTCGGCCGGCACCCACCGGAAAATCAGTGGTGTGAAACATATTGATCGCGTCATCCATATCGATCAAAGTCCAATCGGCCGAACCCCCCGTTCCAATCCAGGCACCTATACGGGCGCCTTTACCCATATCCGCGAGCTTTTTGCGCGCACGCCGGAAGCCCGGATACGGGGCTATAGACCGGGTCGTTTTAGTTTTAACGTTAAAGGCGGTCGTTGTGAAGCATGCCAGGGAGACGGTATCATTAAAATTGAAATGCATTTTTTGCCGGATGTGTATGTCACTTGTGACATTTGCCAGGGCCGCCGCTATAATCGCGAAACACTGGAAGCCCGGTACAAGGGTAAGACAATTGCCGATATCCTCGGCATGACAGTCAATCAGGCTGTCGAATTTTTTGGCCGAATCACCAAAATACAAAACATCTTGCAAACATTGGTGGATGTCGGCCTGGGTTATATCGAGATCGGTCAGCCCGCGACGACTTTATCCGGCGGTGAAGCGCAACGCGTTAAACTGTCTAAGGAACTCTCCAAACGGGCAACCGGCAAGACGGTTTACATGCTGGATGAACCCACCACCGGGTTGCATGCCGATGACATTCAAAAATTGCTGAGAGTGCTCAACATGCTGGTAGATCAAGGCAATACGGTCCTGGTGATCGAACACAACATGGACATCATCAAAACTGCTGATTACGTTGTTGATTTAGGCCCGGAAGGCGGCGATGCGGGTGGATACATTGTCGGATGCGGCACGCCGGAGCAAGTGGCAGAAATCAAAAATTCCTATACCGGTCAGTATTTGAAAGGCGCTCTTTAACGTTATACATCCGTTTCGAGGAATTATGAGTAGGCGGCTTCGATTTCACCGGTCAAGCCTGAATACCCGTCACCCAGGTTCTCCATCATATTCATCATAAATAGCCGGGGCGAAACCGCAAAGCGGCTCGCCCCGTTCGGGGGTAATAAAAACGAAAAAGGGAATTAACTATCCGCCGTGCGCAAACAATGCGGCGATTGATGCTGCCTGTGGATGGGCAAAGATCAGAATCAATGCGACAACCAGTGCATAGATACAAAGTGATTCGATCAGTGCCAGGCCAATAATCATGGTAACGGTTACCTTGCCGGATGATTCCGGATTGCGGGCAATACCTTCAACCGCGGACTTCAAGCCGATACCCTGGCCGAGGCCACAGCCGAATGCTGCGATGGCAATTCCGAAACCGGCAGCCGTAGCACAGGCGATAAAAAACTCTAATGCTTTTGCTTCCATACGATCGTCTACCTCCTTTTCTGGATATATTGTTGGGCTTCTTCTGTTATCCCATTAACAGCACAATTTTAAACAGCTAAGAAGAGCTCAATTTATAAAATACGAGCCATTTCCTTAGCTTTACGTAATTTAGGCAATTTTCTTAGTGCGCTTCCTCCATGGCTCCCGCAAAATAGATAATCGATAAAATCAAGAATACGAAAGCCTGTAAGAGCGCCACAAAAAGGCCCAGCGCCATGATCGGCAGCGGTGCAAAGAAGGCGCCGGCCAATAAAAATAAAATACCCAGCACCAGCTCATGGCCGGTTATGTTGCCAAACAGACGGATGGACAATGACAGAACCCGTGCCAGATGACCGATGAGCTCGATAACGAATATCAGCGGCGCCAGCCACCAGACGGGCCCCAGAAAATGCTTGATGTATTTGCCCCCGTGAAATTTGATGCCGATTACATGCGTAAACACGACCACGGTCAGGGCGCAGGAAAGCGTCGTATTGATACTGGCGGTCGGCGGAAAAAATCCGGGAATCAAGCCCAGCAAGTTGCAGGTGGCGATGTACAGAAAAACGGTGGCAATAAGCGGAAAGAACGGCCGGCCTTCCTCCCCGGTGATATCGACCATAAATTCCTCTAATCCCGAAATGAGTATTTCAAAGATATTTTGCGCCCCCGAAGGAATGATGTCAATTTTACGAACTGCCAGGAAGGCAAAAATAATCAGTAGAATCATGGCAAACCAGGAGTAAATCACCCAGGGGTAGGCATGGGCAAAATGACCAAATCCGATCAGCTCAAACAGTTTGACGATGAATAAATAGGGATGTTCCATCCTTAGACAGCCTCCTTAAGCAGAAGTTTCCTCACTTCGTAGATCGTTGCAAAAATAATACTGAAAACCACAATGGAAAGACCGAAAACCAATCCGACAGGGTGCACAATGTGGCCGGCAATCAGCAGAAAGATGATGAATCCGGTAATTAAAAAACGAAGGTAATATTTGGCCAAAACAACGTTATAAGAGGCCAGGTGAGGCGGGGTCAGGGCCTTTTTTAATGTTTTGGACATTAAATGGAAATTGATGGTGACTAACAACCCGCCAAAAAGAATGCCCAGTGCAACACTTCTTGAAAAAATCACAAAACCGATGATAGTTGTTACACCAAACAAAATCCAATTGGAGCGGGTGACAAAATTAATGATGCGTTGCTGGATATCCAATACATCTCCCCTGTTTCGTCAGTGAATGGCCTATTTGAAGTTTCTCGTTTTGCGAATAACCATCGCAATATTTCGAAAACCGGCAATGATCCCGATGAGCAGAAAAATAAGGGTGCACCACGGCGCTGTTTCAAATCGGCGATCCAAATAAATCCCCACAGCCAGACCAATAAATATGGAAAGGGCGACTGAAAACCCCAGACTGCTGTAATACGCCAGTTCCCTTAACCAGCGTTTGGTTTCTTTTTTCATGGAATTCAAACACCTTCCATTGTATCAGGAAGGTGGCAACCACACTCGTATGAAGATTGAGCACGTAACATAGGATCGAAGACAAGTCAACAGCATTTTTGACCGCAAGATTCACATACCGGACGAAGCCCGGGCGCGGGTTTGAAAAGTCAAATTTCAAGATAGCGCGTATCAAAAACCGGTCCGTCTTTACACGCATGCAAATAGCGATGCGTATTTTTTCGAGCAGCAACCGCACAGCCCAGACACGCACCCATTCCGCAGGCCATCACCGTTTCAATCGAAACCTGACACTCAACGTTATGCTTTGCGGCAATTCCGGCGACACAGGATAACATGTCCATTGGACCGCAGCCAAAAATGACATCCGGCCGATTTTTCCTCATCGCTATGTCCAGCGGATCGGTGACCAGACACTCATCGCCGGCACTTCCGTCATCGGTGGTCGCATGAACCGTCAAAGCGAGAGCAGAAAAATCCGGCAGGCACAAAAGATCCGCTTTGGTCCTGCCGCCAATAAAGACCTCAATAGAGGATAAATTACGCTTGGATTCGGTCAGCGTCCGGGCCAAAAATACCATTGGCGCCACACCGATTCCGCCGGCCACGATTATGATCTTCGTTGCCGTTGCCGGAATCTCAAATCCTTTGCCCAGCGGTCCGGTCATACGCAGGACATCTGCGGGCTGCAGCCGGGAAAGCAGCTGAGTGCCTTTGCCGACTACTTTGTACAGGAGTTCCAGGCCGCTAATCAAACCTTTATTTTGAACCAATTGATGAATCGAAAATGGACGCGGCAGGAGTGGATCGACCTGTTCGGTAGGGCGCACCATAACAAATTGACCGGGAATGGCCCGGGCATAATGCCGGTTACAGCTTAGCCGGACACGATAGATACCATTGCCCAGGTCGGTGTTCGATAGTACCTCAACCTTTTCATATGTAATCGGGACCATAATTTTTGTCTTTAATTCGTTTTTTCCGTTCTTTCATGATTTGGTGGTTTATTTTTCCTGTTTGGCCTGGACGCAACCGGCGACATGCATCTAGATGTTTAAGCCAATCACTGATGCAAATCGGCCGGTCCGGCCTTCGCCGCGATAAGAGAAGAAAAGCGCTGTATTGCAACGTGTGCAGATGTTGCTGTTTTCAATATGATCCGGGGAAACACCCGCTGCGCATAATTGATCACGACTGATGGTCCAGAAGTCAAAATGATGTTGCGATACCTTATACGGCCATAACCTTTCGGGTATTTCTTTGCGGTAATGGATAAATTCAGCGCAGCAAGGTCCCAGCGAGGGTCCGATCCCCGCCAGCAGATGCGCGGGATCGCTTCCAAAGTGCTTTTTCATTGCTTTCACGGTTCGGCCCGCAATATTCTGAATGCTGCCGCGCCAACCGGCATGAATATTGGCCACGACCTGCCGGGTCGTATCATACAATAAAATGGATTGGCAATCTGCCAGCTGGATCATTAACAATTTTTCGGCGGCGGCGGTAACCATGGCATCACCGGTTCCCAGACGGCGCGAACTGCCATCGGACGAAAGGGATTGATCCTGGTTCAATATGAGCACTTGATCGCCGTGAACCTGCCGGGCATAAATCAGGTCGTGGCCGCCCATTGCCCGGGCAATGACCCGGCGGTTCTGCTGGATATGATGATTTGCGTCACCCAATCCAAAACTGACATTTAAACTGGCAAACGGTGCTAGACTGTTTCCAAAATGGCGCGTGAAGATGCCATGCCGGATCTCAGAGAACTGGGCCAGGCTTTCGAATTGGTAAAATGATACCCCATTTTTATGGGTCAGGATCACAAAAGGTGCTCCATATTCAAAGATTAACAAAAGCGTTTCACGATCCGCTCGATAATGTTGCTGCTCGACATATCTTTTACCAAAGGAACCCGCACAACTCGACCGCCTCTGCTTTCCACAAAATCAGCACCAACGATGTCATCCGTGCTCCAGTCTGCACCCTTGACAAGTACCGCCGGTTTTAAGCGTTGAATTAATATGAGGGGATCGGGTTCGTCAAAAAAGGTGACATAATCCACAACCTGCAGGCTGGCTAGTATTTCCGATCTTTGCGCCTGTGCAATAATCGGCCGCTGACGGCCTTTGATCAATTTAACGGATGCATCTGAATTTAAGCCGACGACGAGCAAATCCCCTTCTTTTCTCGCGGCGGCTAGATATCTGACATGGCCGACATGTAAAAGATCAAAGCATCCGTTGGTAAAAACCACGATTTTGCCAGCCTTGCGGGAACCTTTCAGTTTGCTGGCCAGAGACCGGGCGTCCATTATTTTGGATTGGATATCCATTGAATGATCCGGGCTCCTTTCTCTTCAAGTTAATCAAATCAGTCACCATAATCGTGAACTATATTCTATTCCAGTTGTGTTTGCTTGGCAACTCCATGTCCATGTTTGGCGTGTTCGGCAGACAAAAGGCGGAAGTCAGAGGGCAGAATTCAGAATAGCGACATCATCTTTCGAGCTTTACTGTCTGTCTTCTGTCATCTGACCTCTGTCCTCTGATAATGGAAGCCTGACACCCGATACTTAAGTGATAAATGTGTTTTGCCGCAAACGCCGCCCCAACGGGCTAGATGGCCCGTGCCAGCGTCAAAACATCGACCTGCGCCGCTCCGGCCGCCAGCAGTGAGCGGGCACATTCATCAACCGTTGCACCGGTGGTATAGACATCATCAACGACCAGAATCCTGCGGGCATGGACCGCCTCGGGCAACTGCACGCTGAAGGCACCTTTGACATTTTGCAAGCGCTGCTTCCGGCCCAGTCCGGTTTGAGGGGCGGTGGCCTTGCTTCTGCTGAGCACATCTGTCTTTAAAAGCGTATTGGGTGCTGCCAGCGGATTAAGCGCAGAAATCATTTTCCAGCAGTCGACCATTAAATAGGATTGGTTAAAACCGCGGTGACGAAATTTCTGGCTGTACAGTGGCACCGGTAAGATCAGATCGATGGCTTCAGGTTGCCAATACCGCAGATAGCTGTTGAGCAGCAAAACGCCAAATGGTTTTGCCAGCTGCGTCTTGCCGGCATATTTGAATCGATGAATGATGGCCATCGATTGCTGATCATATACCATGGCCGCCCGGGCCATTCGGAATTTTTTAGGCTGCGTGATACAAGCGCCACAAAGATGGTTATCATTTTGCTGCTGTTCAAACATCATTCCGCAACACGTGCACAGCGGTTCGGAAATGGCCGTTAACGCCTTCACGCATTCCTGGCAGCATAAAGCGCTCAGCCACCGGTGGGCTTGCGGCAACAGATCTTTGATTTCAGTGACCGTGCGGGTCAACCGATCAATTGCCGGGCTGGCTGGTGCCGGCTGGAAAAGACGGCGGCAAACCAGGCATTTGGGTGGAAAGATCGCATCCAACAAGGTATGCCAAATGGACCTCAACCAAATGGCAACGTCATTTATGGCGTTGGTATTTTGATGCACGACCGCAGCCTCTCCGGTACGATTAGAGCCCAACATTACAGGTGTTCATCAACCCGGCGCTGCCGGTAGGTTTCATACATTGCAATTGCTCCAGCCACCGAGGCGTTTAACGAGCCCAGGATTGCGCGTTGCGGGATAGACATCAAAAAATCGCATTTTTTTCTGAGCAGTGGCCGCAATCCTTTTTCCTCGCCACCGACAACAAGACCGAGCGCCCCTTTCAGGGACGCCGCATAAATCGATTGCGGGGCGTTTGGGTCCAGTCCCACGATCCAGACATCGTGTTCTTTGAGGGATTTGACACAGCGCACAATATTATTGACCTGTGCCACGCGCATATGCTCCAGAGCGCCGCTGGATACTTTGCAAACCGCCGGGGATGGGTGTGCAGAGCGATCTTTCGGGATAATGACACCGTCGACGCCGGCACACAGAGCGGTCCGGATAAGAGCGCCTAGATTATGCGGATCGGAGATGTGATCCAGTATCAGCAAAAACGGAAGGCGCCCGTCTGATGAAACTGATTTGAGTATTTCACCGACATCAACTAGCGGATACGGCGTTACACTGGCCGCAATGCCTTGATGGGAGGAGTTGCCCGAAATGGATAGAAGTTTGGTCGGACTTAGCTTTTTGATCGGCAGCTTTTTTTGATCCGCTGTAATACGAATGCGTTCAATTCGTTTATTCGACGGTTGTTTGGAGATATAGATCTGGTGTACGGTTCGACGGCCCGCTCTCAGGGCTTCATAAACCGGATGGAAACCATAAAGTATTTCGGCCTTCACGTCGGCAACCGTCCTCGCAATGCGTGTTTTTCCCAAACTTTGATGTAATCTCAACTTCTCATTAATTTTCATGCAAGATTCAGGTAATAACTTGATGGTATTTAGCGGGGCCTGCCATAACCTTCAATAACCGATATCAACTCCTTCAGGGCAACAGCTAACTGATCATTCACAATGACATGATGGTACAGGTCTTGTTGGGCCATTTCTTTTTTAGCATTACCCAGCCGTATAGCGATGGTTTCAGCGCTGTCGGTTCCTCTATTTTTTAGGCGCTGTCGCAAAGCTTCCAACGAAGGCGGCCGGATAAAGATCGCCACGCATTCAGTGTAGCGTTCCAGTATCTGACGGGTTCCCTGCACATCCAGGTCAAGGAGGATGTCCTTCCCGGCCCGCAGGCCCTCATCTAAAAAATCTGCTGACGTGCCGTAGTAATTGCCGTGCACCAGTGCCCATTCAGCCCAGCGTCTAGCGTCAATTCGACGCATAAATTCATCTGTATCAATAAAATAATAATCGATGCCGTCCAGCTCGCTTTTACGGGGATTGCGCGATGTGTAAGACACCGAGTAAAGCATTTGTGGGAATTGCCGGTGAACCTCGCGGCACAGAGTTGTCTTGCCAGCGCCTGAAGGGGCCGAAATAATAAACAGATGCGGTGATCGTAACGGCATATGACTAGTGATAACTCGGGTATTAATAGCAGTTAGGGATTATGTTATTCGGTCCCCTATTCCCGTTGTGCATGGCACAAAAGGTGGCTGTTGGCGACTTGTCTGAATCTGACATTGAGCCGCGTTTTAATTATATCAGGAAAAATCAGGTGAGCTCTTTGAGCATCGCGTAGCGCTGGGAAACCGTCTCGGCCTGAATGGCTGACAGAACAACATGATTGCTGTCCATCACAATGATGGAACGGGTTCTGCGGCCATGGGTGGCATCAATAAGACGCTTTTCTTCCTTGGCCTCGTCCTTAAGGCGTTTCATCGGGGCAGAGTTGGGTGATACGATCGCAACGACACGATCTGCGACCACCGAACTTCCAAACCCGATGTTTAATAGTGTCTGGTCCATTTTACCTCCGGTTTTACTTGTAAATCCTGCATGATTAGGAACGAGTCATACAGATCTATTCTACGTTCTGAATTTGTTCCCTGATCTTTTCGAGTTCTGATTTTACATCAATGACTAAATGGGCAATCGTGGCGTTGCCTATTTTGGAGCCCATGGTATTAAATTCTCGATTGAGCTCCTGTAATAAAAAATTCAATTTCCGCCCGGCCGGTTCCGAGGCCTGCATGATTTGCTCGAACTGGTTCAAATGGCTTGCTGCCCGTGTCATTTCTTCCGAAATATCGCTGCGATCTGCTAAAAAAGCGGCTTCCTGGGCAATGCGCACCGGATCGAGCTCGACTATGTTTTGTGTCAACGCCGCAATCCGCTCCGTTAGTCGCTGCTGATATTGCGGCAACAGATGGTCTGATCCTTTTTTGATCTGTTCTAAACGATCACTTATGGAACCCAAACGCTGCTGGAAATCCGAGGCTATAAAATCGCCCTCCTTGCACCGCATGGACTCAAGATCTTCAAGCGCCAGAACGGTGCAATCCTTGACCACCGACCAGATCATTTCTTCATTTGGTGATCTTTCAATAGGCTTGATAACGCCGCCGGCGTTCAGCAACATGTTCAACGTTATATCATCCTTCAGTTTGTATTTGATGCTTAGATGCTCAAAGATAGCCATCAGTGCACTTGCCCTGGCGTCATCAACCTCAAGGGCGGCGGCTTCATTGGAGCGGTCCTCAATTTGCAATCGTATTTCAAGCCGCCCACGGGCAATTCGGGCGCTGATCAGTTCTTTTAATTTATCTTCCAGAAATTGATATGGCGTTGGGATCCGAATAAACATATCGATATGGCGACTGTTATAAGAACGAATTTCAATTGTTGCTTTTAGATCGTCCGCCGTTTTTTCAGCACTTGCGTAGGCTGTCATGCTTTTTATCATAATTGTTGATATCCCAAATATATTTGTTTCGAACCTGTTTAAGAAATACGAGCATATCGTCATCCGCATAATCAGGATAGGTCCAGGGCAGTCGTTGAAAGTTACTCTTATGATAAATCAGGGTCAAATCGGCATAGATACCGTCACCGATACAGATGCGATGATTAAAATTTTTGCCGGATGCCAGCACAAACCGCTCGCGCAACATATAGCCCGGATCAATATTAACACGTCTCCGCCCGCTTTGTGAAAAGGATTGCTCGATCCGATGGGTATTCATTTTTATGCCGGCCAAATCCTGCTGAGCAATCAACGACTGAAAGGAGCACAACCTCCGGTATAGAGGCGTTCCCATCTCCATTTCGTAATAGCGGGTATAATTGAAGGCCATCCAGGGGCTCACCAGATCAATGTGACCGTAAAAGGAAATGAATTCCGGTACCAGTTTTTCAAAGATTCGAATGTCGCCCGTAAACAGGCCGATGACCAATTTTGCCGGTTTGGGTGCTTGCAGTTCGCTCATCCGAATAACGTTAGGTTATTTGTTATGGGTTATTTGTTGTGACCAGTAAGTCTTAGCATATCGCGCGAACACAAATAACGGATAACAATTAACGATGAACTGTATTAACCGTCAAGCGGCTTGGCCTCGTCGATTAACATGATCGGAATGTCATCTTTAATTTCATAAACCAGACGGCATTTATCACAGATCAATCCATCCTGGCGGTCGTTTAGATGTATGTCGCCCTTACATTTGGGGCATGCGAGTATGTCCAGTAGTTCCTGGCTAATGGCCATGATGATCTTCCTTTATTCCGCATTTATTAAATTGAGTATAGCATAACATGAAAAAATGATATTTGAAATCCAGGCAGCAACAATGGGCGGCAGCATACCGCCGTATCCGAGTGACAGGCAAAAACTGTGCACCACCCAGTACACAAATACCACCAGCGCGCCAAATGCGATGCTAACCGACGGCCCCTCTCGGCCTTTGCGTTTAACAGCGATGCCAAGGCCGATAATGCATACAATAATCGATAAAACAGGAAAAGCAAACCGGGCATGCAAATCGACGCGATATGTCGTCGCATCATAACCTTCGGATTCGACCTCCCGGATATAGGAAAACAATTCGGCGACGTTCATCTCATCGGATTTTGTAAACACACGCTTTAAATCCTCCGGTAAAATATCAATCTCGACTGCTTTCTGCGGATATATCTTCACCGCATAGGAAAGTGATTTTTTATCGAGTACCTGCTCCATGATATCATAAAATATCCACTTGCCGTTCTGATAAATGCCGGTGGTGGCGTCAATTCTCTTTAAAAGTCTAAAGTCGCTATCAAAATAGCTCAACGTAACGCCGGAGATGCTCTGGTTTTGTGGGTTGAAGTATTTAACATAGTAGATGGCACGATGGCTTTTAATCCAGATATTTTTCTGGCGTGTTGCTGACACTGGTCTTTTTTTAACTTCACTAAACCATATTTTGTTCGCCTTGCTGATGGTGATGGGCACAATGACTTCAGATAAGAAAAAAAGGACCATACACAGAACAAATGCAATGGCCAGAACCGCTCTCATTAGGAAATAGACACTAACACCCCCGCTTTTTAAGGCAATCGTTTCATTGTGCTTGTTCATCAAACCCAGAGCAACCAGAACAGCTAAAAGAATCCCAATGGGCGTAATTTCAACAATGATCTGTGGTAATTTTAATTGCAAATAGCGGATCAAACGAGAAATCGACAACCCGGCTTCCATAAAATTGTCGGCTTTATTGAAAAATTCGACAATGACATACAGGCCCAACACGATAACAAGAACGATAACAAAGCTTTTAAGAATCTCTTTTATCAGATAGCGGTCTATGATCGTCATGGTTTAAGACCTGGATTTTGTGCGGGCTCACCGGAGGTGGGCTCGCTTAGCGGCTAAAAATGACATGCTGGCATCGCATTCATAAGCATACAGGGTTCTGGCAAAAATTTCCGGCAGCTCCAATTATCGCGTCCACCGTGAAAATGGTCTATGCAGCCAACGATATACAGTGTCGAGCTTAAGCGTGCGCTCATTGGCGGTGCGAATGAGAAAGTAAACACCTAAACCGCCAATGATTATATTGGGAAGCCACATACCGATCTGCGGCGGATAGGCACCTGTTTCTCCATAAACTTTTCCCATTGACATAAGCAGGTAGTAAAATAAAAAAAAGAAAAGCCCCAAAACCAGACCAAACGATCGTTTGGCAGACCTGGATTGTACTCCCAGCGGCACGGCAATAATTCCGAGCGCAAAACAACCAAACGGCAAGGCTAATCGCCGATGTAGTTCCAGCAGTATGCTAAAATAGCGCCCGTTTTTTTGATCGGCGTTTTGGACAAAGTGACGCATATCTTTGAAACTCATTTCTTTTGGACGCTTTGGTTTTTCCTTTTTGCGAGCAGCAGAGCGCTTCGTATCAAGGCTGATTTCATAGGTGTCAAAATGAATTGCGTGCGCGGTTTTTTCATTCAGGTTGGTTTGGTGGATGCTGCCGTTAAAAAGCCTCAAATGGGCAGTCGCATTGTCGGGATCGCTGAAAATAATACCCCTCGGTGCAATCACTGTATTGACCCTATCGGGTTGGCGATTGTCTTCAATAAAAACGTCAACTAGATTTTTATTCCTTAAATCAATTTCATTAACATAAATGGTAACACCATCGAAACTGTCATCAAAGGTGCGCTCTTTTAAACCGATATCGATGCTCTCCGAGACCACCTGCAGGGTCAAGTCTCTCAGCGCAGAGCGCCCCCATGCCTGACCATAAACGGTCATGAAAAGGGTTAGGATAAACCCGATTGAGCAAAATACTCCGACCGGCGCTAGTAAGCCATAAATACTGATACCACCCGATTTTATTGCCATAATCTCATTTTCACTGGACAATTTTAAAAAGGTCAGCAGAATGGTCATCATAATTGACATAGGGATGACAAAGATTAAAAAATAAGGCGTCTGGTAAATAATCATCCGTAAAATGGTGAACAAATTGATATTGTAATTAACGATCCAGTTGGTAATTTGGATCAGCTCGGCCATTAGGAATATAAAGGTAAAAAACAATACGTTTACCACAAACGGCGTAATAAATTCCTTGAATATATATTTATTTATCAGTAAAGGTATTTGCATTTTCTAGTTCGAAACCGATGCAGCCTGGTAGGAACGCCATACCTGACCGTATCGTTATAAAGGGCGAGGCCGGATAGGATAAGATACCGCGAAAAAAATAGGGAGCAAATTTGAAAAGGCCGATAAGGATTTTACCCAAGTGTGGCCATGATTTCGGCTTCAGCAACAACATTGTCATCGACCAGTGCTTTGGCAGAAGCTTTCACGATATTTGATCGGGACTTTAAAATTTGGATTTTTAATAACAACTGATCACCGGGGACAACCGGTTTTCTGAATTTAACTTTGTCCATCCCCATAAAAAAGACCGGCCGGCCTTGTTTATCTTCGGGCATCGATTCAAGCGCAAGAACGCCTGCAGCCTGAGCCATGGCTTCAACAATCAGAACCCCTGGCATAATTGGATAGGTCGGAAAATGCCCCTGAAAGAAGGGTTCGTTAATGGTGACATTTTTAAGGGCGGTAGCCCTTTCACCCGGTACCATTTCCAGAATCCGGTCTACCAGTATGAAGGGATACCGATGCGGCAAAGAATTCATGATGGCCTGAATGTCATATGTTTTGTCCATTTTTTCTCCAGCTGGTTTATTTGCGATGCTTGCGTCCTGCATAAACCCATTTAGCATGCAGGGTTCATTAACGAATTACTTCTTAAAGCGGGCATTAAGATCTTTGATTATTTTATCCGTAATATCGATTGAAGCCGGTGCATACATTATGTTGAAGTTATTTATGATGAGCAAATATCCTTCTTTTTTTCCAATTTCTTCAACCAGTTTAAATACCGCTTTGCGCATTTCGCCTGCCAGCTTTTTTTCCATCTCCTGCAATTCGCCCCGATAACGCTTCTCTAAGGATTTCAGGTCATTGAGTTTAATTCGGAATTCTCTTTCCTTTTCTTCAAGTTTCTCCTTGCTCATCACCATTGACTCACGTTCTATCTGGTTTTTTAGCTCTTCTATCTGAGCGCCTTTTTCTTTCAATGCCACCGTCATTTTATCACTTTGCGCCTTTATCTGTGCCTTGGCCTCCTTTCCTTGCTCGGATGTACTCATTATTCGCTGAATGTCGACCGTGCCAATTTTTGCAACATCAGCTGCAGACGCGGAACCGAGCCAAAACAGACATAAAAGGCCAATGAGAATTGCTTGGGTCATTTTGAATATTCGCATTCTTTTCCCCCTGATTGGTTAAAAAGATAATTTAGGATCAAAATTGATCAGGCTTCAAGCCTTTTTAAAAGGCGGATGCCATTGAGAACTCCCAGTTGCCCGAATTGGAATCAGTGTCTTTTTGGTCGAGGATGAAACCGTATTCCAGACGAACGGGCCCCATCGGAGACAACCAGCGTATGCCCAGGCCCGCGCTTTGCCGAAGATCAGAGGGGTCAAATTCTATTTTCTCATTATCACCGTATACTTTGCCGGTATCAAAAAAAACGCCGCCAAATACCCCCTGGTCTTTGACCAGCGGAAACGTCAGATCCAGGTTGAACTGCCCGTACTTGTCGCCCCCGACGGAATTGCCCTCGCTGTCCTGCGGAGCCAGGTCGTCACGTCTGAACCCCCGCAGCGAACCGATTCCGCCTAAGTAAAACTTCTCATAGTCGGGCAGTTTCCTATCCCGGGTTTTATTGACATAACCGGCTTCTAAATGCGGTGCAAGCACAAATTCCCAAAATAAAGGGATGTAAACTGCGGCATCAGCAATGTATTTCATAAAGCCGATATCACCGCCGAGACCGGCAAATTCAAAGGAAAATCCATAATTGGATCCTTCTGTAGGCAAAAAGGTGTTATCGCGCGAATCATAGCGCAGCGATGGTTTGACGCTGCTTTTAACGTTTTTCCCATCCAGCTCCTTGATGGAGTTGGGCGCATTATTATCGATATTGGTAATATTGGCAATATCGAAAACGTAGCCTAACCGCGCGCGCGTATAATCAAAAACGGGGTAGCCGAAACTGAGCCCAACACCAAAACTATCTTTATCATATTCATCATAACTGTATTTCCAGTTGTAAAAGCTAAGCGTTCCGCTGAGCGGAATATCGTATATATAGGGCTCGGTAAAGGAAAGGTTAATATTTTGGGTTTTACCGCCAGCGGCGCCTTTCAGCTCTAGCCGTTGCCCCCGACCGAACAGGTTGCGCTCGGCAATCGATACCGTCCCATATAGCTGCTCGGCATTTCCGTAACCGGCCCCAAAGCTGAAAGCGCCGGTTGATTTTTCGGTAACGTCTATTTTTAGAATCATCTTGTCATCGGCACTGCCTTTTGTCGTATCCACCTTGACATCTTCGAAAAAATCCAGACGATACAGATTGCGAATACTGCGCTTTAACCGCATCGCGCTGAAACGTTCCTGTTCGTAGACGCGCAGTTGCCGACGAATGACTTTGTCGCGCGTTTTGGTATTACCGGAGATCATAATTTCTTCAAAGTATACTTCCTGGCCTTTTTTAATATTAAAGGTAATATCAACCACCAATTTTTCAGAATCCTGGTCGATATTCGGAGCAACATCTACATATGCAAAACCGCGGTCGGCATACAGGTCGGTGATTTTTAAAACATCGTTCCGTAATATTTCACGATTGTAAAACTCTTTCTGGCTGATCTTCAGACTGGCACTCAGTTCTTCTTCCGGCAGAATCAAATCACCGGTCACAGCGATCTTACCGACCTTAAAGCGGGGTCCTTCGTCAATTTTTATGGTGATTTCGATCTCATTGCCGATGAAATTTACATCGGGTTCCCCCACCCGGGCCTGCATATATCCGTTATTTTTATAGAAGGAAGTTAGATTGGCGACATCTTGTTCAAGATTATTTTCATTTAGATCACCGGCGCTGGTGAACCAGGAAAGAATATTGCTTTCAGCAGTCGTCATCTGGCGTTTGAGCTCTTTATCTGTAAAAGCCGAATTGCCCTCAAATTGTATTCTTTCAATTTGAAATTTTTCGCCTCCATCGATGATATACTCCAGATCGGCCTGATTGTTTTTGCGTTCATAAATTTTATAGTCAACCTTAACATTATTGTAATTTTCTTCCTTGTACAACTCTGCTATTCGATCCATATCATTTTGGATGACATTGATGTTTAAGATAGTACCCCTTTTGGCTGTAATGACCTCCTCGATTTCCTCATCCTTAAATGCCCAGCTAGAACCGCTGAAACTCACCCGGCGCAGGGTTGGTTTTTCCTTGATCTTAAAAGTTACGATGATTCCATCCGGCTGCGTCTCAGCCTCGATTTGGATATCATCGAAATAACCCATTGTATAAATGGCTTTTAGATCATCGGAAAGACTTTTTAGATTATATATGTCTCCAGATTGCGTCTTGACAACCCTTTTTACGGCTTCAGTCTCAATCCGGCGATTGCCCTCAACGTTGATGGCGAGGATAGTCTGACGTTTGAATATTTTCAGGATCAGATCTTGCGCAAGTTTATCAACTGCAGCAGGTAGATTTTCAATTCCCTTGCCTTCAACTGCAAAAGGTCGTGGTCTTTTGGAAGCTGCATCATACCATTTCAAGTCCAGGCTGAACTGCTGCCCAATCCAGGTGAGGCTACCCCAGATAACGTGATCGGAACCGGTCTGGATGCTCAGGCTCTGGATCTCTTCGATACTG
>JASFGH010000024.1:0-16360 GCA_050123865.1 Desulfobacterales bacterium
GCGCTTTTATGCTTGGCGAAAAACTTTTGAGCGGCAAACTGACCTTTATGGAAATTTAGAACCGGATAGCCTTCGACTTCCATTATTGCCAGTGAGAGGGCATTTTCCATATGGCCCGGGACCCACTCGTTTGCTGTATCTGTTCTCAGCGGAATGTTCATTTGTTCAGCGATCGACGCAACTTTGACGGGTATTTCCAAAAATTTAGAGAGATCCTCTGCCATTTGACCATCGATGTCTCCGGTGTCGTTTATGATCGCTTCGATGGGTTCAAAGTCCAAAGTCGATGTTTCCTGAAAAGCCGCCAGTGTTTGCTGGGTTTTTGCACATAGCATTGAGGTCTTAGACGGCCCGGTTGCCGGTAGTGGAAACGATCGTATCAGTTGCATGCGTCCGCCTGCCAGGACAAAAACGGTGGCGTGCGTCTCGTCAATTTCGATAAAAATCAAATCTTCCTGCGGATCTGCCTGATGGGCCAGACACTGGGCAATCGGCAGGCCGCTGAGCGTTACCTTTTCCGGGTCGATATTCACCGAAGCCAGGGCCTCGATGTAAGGTGCCAGCTGGTTTTTTTCGATTGCCGCTGCAATCAGGTCGGTCTGATCACCCGCTTGGGCACCGTTCAATAGGTGAAAATCAATAGTCAGATCCTCGACCGCAAAGGGCAGACTGGGTTCGAGCTCAAAGGGCAGAACCATCCGGATTTTTTTGGCATTGTGAAAAGGAACCTGCATGTTGCGGAAAATAAACTGGTGGGCCGGCACCGAAACGACAAAATCGCTTCCGGTCAGGTCCATTTTTTCCTTAAGCGTTTCCAGAGCTGCCGACAGGCTTCTTTCCGGGTCATCAGGGCCGGAATATGGGATGTGAATAAAATCAGCCACGTGATATTCCCGCAGGCTACTGTTTAAGAGCACTGCGGTCATTGATTGATTTCGAATATCTATGCCGAGAACTTTTCTGCTCATTGAACCTCTAATCTTCAGTCGATTTGGAACCTAAACTCCTATTTTAACAGTTTATAAGTGTTAACTCAATGTCAATAACGCCTGCCATACCGGAATGCCGGCCTATTGTGTGTCCCAGCTTAGTATCTTGCAGTTCCATTTGCCGCTTTTTTCATTTTTTTGCCGTTCAACCACTGCCGTGGCGGTTAATACGGAATCGTTCACTTTGGCTTCGGATACAATCCGAAATATGTCGCTGGCAACGGTCAGCAGCCCCGTATCCAGATTTAAGTCGCCGAGTCCAGCAATATTTTTATACCACGTCGGGTTTGAGAAGTCAGGGGCGTTTTCATCGGTGGCGGCCTGCTGGCGCAACTCATACAAGACCGCGGCCAGTTCAGGGTTTTCAGACGGCATCAGCGCCACCAGCACCGGCAGTTCGGCTGTGTTGACATTTATTTTTCCGGGAAATGTAAATTCAGTACCAGCCCCCGGTTTCATGCCATGTACGGTTACTGCATCGGCCAAACCGGGCTTTTCTGAGTTACCGTAGAACATTTCAGGTGTGATGCCTTTGACCATTAATAAATCATGGATGTCCGCCATGGGACCGTTGCGGCTGTTATAGGGCGGACTTAAATCCTGATAATATGGCGACTCAGCACCGCTGAGCCCGGTAATCGCATCATCATCGCCGGAATCCAGCCAGTCCTTTATTGAGTTGATAATCGCCGGTGGCTGGCTATCTTCCGGTGTTTCCTCCATCGCATCTTTTAAAAAGTTTAAATACCGCTCGAGCATCAGGAGTTGAGACGCGTTGAAATTACGGCTGTCAGGAAACGTGACCAGGGCGTTGACCTGAATTCGACCCATTTCATCGCTAATCTTAACGCTGAGCTCACCGTCGTCGAACGATAGATCATTCAATAGTTCATTTATTTTATCCGGATTGGCCCAGTCCTCCTGTAATGAATCAAAATTCGACTCGGCGCGGTCTTTTGCCAGCAGAGCCATGGCGGCATGAACGCCTGAGGCGGCCATCTGAGACAGTGTCAGTCGATCCCTTGCGGCAGCCGTTGACAAAACCGTAAAGCGTGCCCGGCGATTGTACTCCAGCGCCGCTGCAATCAAAATGGTCGTCACGGAAATGACCAGCAAGAGAGCAATGCCCCGGTTGTTATTAATCGTTTGGGTCATTCCACGCATTCATGATTCCGCCCGCTCCCGTATCAGGGGCGGGGACACCATCGTTTCAAAGGTGTGTGTTTCGGCACTTTTAGCCAACTCAAGCTTCACGGCAATTGCCGTGGGTGTCGCATAGCCAAATTCATCCGAATCCGAATCCCAGGTATCGAATTCATTACCATCTGCGTCGTAAAACCTAAGCGACAAGGATTTGATGTATTTGCACAGAACCGGATCACTGCCTTTTTTTTCAAATTCAGGATACGGAAACGCATTATCCGCTCGTTTTAGCTCTAAATACTCGTCATTCGCGGTCTGAAAGTAATATACAATTTCAACGATTCCTTTCCCGTCACTCTTTTCAAAGGGCAGGTGGGCTCGGCTGGTAAACCTCATATTTTGCGCAAATCCTGTGCCACCAGTCTCTTCAGCGCTGGCGATCAGGCGATATGGATCCGGCGGTTGGTCAAATTCGGGCGGTTTGTACAGGGGTCGTTGGCTGATGTGCATCGATGAAAGGTCCATCACGATGCGTTTCATACAGGTATGCCCCATTTCGTATAGTCTGGCACCGTCGTCAAGCACCTCTGTGGTTGAAAATACGGCATTAAACGACGCCAGGGCCGTTGTCACAACGATGGCCAGAATTGCAATGGCGATCAGTATTTCCATCAGCGTAAAGCCCGCCACGCGGTGTTGGGCGCCGGCTTCAGACTGCGGGTTTCTGGCGGATAAATTGGACAAGCGATTCCGGCTTGCATGTGCCGGGCCTAAAACCGGCAAGCCGCTTTTTTTGCTATGCAGCAAAATAAAATCCACAATCATTCGATTATTCCCTCTGAAGCCGATAGGTGGTTAAGCGATATGAGAATTGGTTGTTAAGGAACGCCACGGTAACGTCTAGGCGCTTAAAATCGTCGGCGACTTCTCCGAGCAATTCGGAGGACACGTCGGTCGCTGATACCTGCCAGCTGTATCCCGGGAAATCTTCACCAAAATCACCTGAATCAGATGCGAAAATGCCAGAAGAAGTTGTCGTGATTTCGGTCATTTTCTTCTGGGCCAGCAATGGCGCCTGGGTATAGAAGCGCGCTGCGGTGTTCATGGTCAGGGTCTGGGAATGCATGCGATAGACGCTTCCCAGAACAATTGCCATCACTGCCATGGCAACCATAACCTCCAGCAGGGTGAAGCCGGATGTCAATCGCTTCCGGCCAGTCGTTTTCTTCAGTGGTTGGTGTTGAAATTCAATCATAATTGTGCACTTTTTTATACACTCATTATTTTTACATTATACAAAATTTAACATACAAGATACAATCTTTTTTTTCGCAAAGGGAACTTTTTTAGCCATTCAGGTAAAAAATTATACCAATTTTAAATATTGCAGCGAAGCTCACTAAAACGAGAAGGGATAAATATTCAGGGATTGTGAAAACGTTCATGTTGCACTGTTTATGGTCACGCGGACCCTGCCATCGAATTGCTGAAAAGATCGGTCAGCATGAAGCCGGTATCATTCAGACCGGCAGTCTATTGATCGAAACCGGCATATGTGTCATAGCGCGCTACTTCGGAAAGAAATGGCTCGATTAAATATGACACGTATGATTCCCCATCTTGCGCATGAATCAGGGCTTTGTCTGAATAACCGTTTTTGTAAAAAGTAATGTCGGTCCGTCCGGAGCTGATTTTCCCGCGAACGGGAAATTCAATATCGGCGATTTTTAAACCGTCCGGAAGCGGTTCGGTTTGCATGGCGGCATCTTCGATTTCCTGTTCAGGCATCGAATCATCGGTTTCCCAATAATGGTTTGTATCCAGATCGAAATGCAGCGTATAGTTTCTCTGGTTTCTAAGGGCTGCTTCTTTTAAAGACTGGATTTTAGCGATAATCCAGCGCGAGCCGGTCTTGCTTTCATCTAAAAACAGGGTTTGATGGAAGCGGGGAATGCTAAAAACCAGCACGATGGTCAACAACGCCATGACCACAAGAAGCTCCATCAAGGTAAAACCGCTCAAGTGTCCGTTGTTTGTTGATCGTCGTCCATTGCCCAGATAAGATTTCTTTTTCAGCGTTTTTGAAGGCATTGTGCATGTAGTGAAAATAGCCATTTAAAATCGAAAACTATTCGAGTTCCCAATTGTTAATATCCCGATTATCCTCACCCTCGCCGCCGGGTACGCCGTCTTTGCCATAGGAAGTCAGATCAAAATCTCCATTTACACCCGGTGAAATGTACACAAATTCATTTCCCCATGGATCTTTGGGCACTTTGCGTTTCTCCAGGTAACCGCCTTCGCGCCATTTAGGGGGCATCGCACCGGTTTCGGGCTTTTCGACCAGCGCCTGGAGCCCTTGGTCGGTCGTCGGGTAGGTCCCATTGTCGAGTTTGTACATCTTTAGCGCAGTCTCAAACGTGGCAATGTCCATCTGGGCTTTAACACGCTTTGCCTTATCCGGTTCACCCATTATTTTAGGCCCGACGTAAAGCGCCAGGATGCCCAGTATGATGACAACAACCATTAATTCAATTAACGTAAATCCCTGGTTGTCTCTTCTATTGATGATTCTCATAACCCATTTCCCTTCTCTTGCATGCTGCCTAAATACAGCGCCATTATTTGATCAATTGGTTCATCTCAAATATCGGAAGGCAAATCGACAGTACGATAAACCCGACCATGCAGCCCATTACCAGGATCATGACCGGCTCCAGATAAGAGGTCAGGCGCATGACACTGTTTTCAACCTCTTTTTCAAATACATCGGCTATTTTATTGAGCATGCCTTCCAGTTCGCCGCTCTGCTCTCCCACCTGAATCATTTGGATGGACAGTTGCGGGAAAACCTGACCTTCGTTCAGGGCCGCCCACAACGCCTGTCCCTTACCCACTTCCTGGGCTGCTTTTTCCACCGCCCCTGAAAGCAGCACATTGCCGGCGATATTTTTAACAATGTCAAGTGCGATTAACATCGAGACCCCGTTTTCAAGCAAAGAGCCCAGGGTGCGCGTAAAGCGGGCCACTGCCACTTTCCGGGCTAAAACACCCAGAACGGGTAACGCCAGAATGGTTTTATCGTAAGCATAACGCCCCTTGTCGGTTTTTTTGACCCGATGCAAAGCCACCCCGGCGCCGATCACCACAATTAGAATAGTCCACCAAAAAGATTTGAAAAAATTACTTAGAAAAATCAGCAGGCGAGTCGGGGTCGGTAATGTCTGGCCCATATCCAGAAAAATGGTGGTGATGCTCGGCACAATGTAGGTCAACAGCACAAATAAGACGATTGTCCCGATCACACACATAAACAGCGGATACGCCAGAGCGGTCTGAATCCGATTGGTCAAATCCTGCTGTTTTTCAGTAATGTCAGCCAGCCGCTCCAATACGATTTCCAGGGTGCCGGAAGTTTCTCCGGCGCGCACCATATTAACATAAATCGGTGTGAAAATTCTTGGGTATTGCGACAGGGCCTGGGCAAAACTCTGACCTTCAACGATAGCATCTTTGACCTGGGCTAAAACGGTCTTTAAGCGATGGGATTTGGTCTGGGGCACGAGGGCGTCAATGGCAGAGACCAGTGGAAAGCCCGCCGTGATCAAAGTTGACAGTTGTCGCGTCATGATTGCAATTTCAGCCGGTTTAACGCGTCGCAGATAGCGAGATAGATTAGCGCCCCGGGTCGTCTTTTTTTCGGTGGTCTCTTTTTCCTGAGTTTCTTTGACATCAACCGGAAAGATACCATTTGCTCTTAATTTCTGTCGAGCGGCCCGGGCACCGTCCGCATCGATGATACCGGAGGTCATTTTGCCTCTGGCATCCAAAGCCGTGTATTCATAAACGGGCATTACGCGATTGCTCCGAAATTTACATATGGCCGCAAAGTTGTCAGCGGCAGATAAAGCATAATATGTTGTCTGAATTTTGCACTTGGATCAATTAATTTGATAACATTGATGTTTTAAAAGTAATTCTAACTTCTCATTCATTTTCATGCAAGATTCAGGTACCTAGGATAGGATGTTATTATCCTATTTTCAACTGGATTTTTATCGCAAATCCTGTTCTGGAAGTGCTCTTTCCGGTGGATCCACATGGACAACGACATCCACTATCTCCGGGATTTTTGCAATGATTCGATGCCTGACATCATCGGCAATATCATGGCCCTGTCGCACGGTTAATGATCCTTGAACGACAATATGCAAATCCACCTGAATGCTGGTGCTGATATATCGGGTTCTGATATCATGAACCTGCTGAACATTTTCGTTTTTATGGGCAATCTCACGAATCTTTTTACGCGTCTCTGCCGGTACGCCGGCGTCAATCAACTCACTGAGTGTCGGCCAGATAATTTTTAGAGACGCATGAACGATAAAGATTGAAACCACCACCGCACCGAGGCGGTCGAGAAACGACCAGGACGGAAATAATCTGGCACCGGCAACGGCAATCAATACCGGAAGTGAACTCAAGGCATCCGACCGATGATGCCAGGCATTGGCTGCCAGGGCAGCGCTTTTTAGGCGTTTGCCGGTTCGAGCCGTCCAACGGTAAATAGCCTCTTTGCAGATGATAGAGACCAGTGCTGCCAGGACCGCAATCCAGCCCGGAGGAGAGACAGCTTTATGATACAGGGTTGAAACAGCCTTCCAGCCGATACCGATGCCGGCTGCCGCCAGCATGATGCCGATAAAAGCGGTTACCAGGGTCTCCAGACGCTTATGACCATACGGGTGATCATCATCCGGTGGTCGCTCCCAGTAATGCGAGCCTGCAATCACAGCGGCATCGGTTGTCAGGTCGGTCAGGCTGTGAATGGCATCGGCAACCAGTGCCTGACTTTTTCCCAAAACGCCGGCAGCAAACTTAAGACCGGCTAGAAATAAATTTACGAAAAGCCCGACCCATGTGACCTTGCGGACAACCTGCTCTCTGTTAGCAACACTCGGCGTATCTACTTGCGGACCCGGTTGATTTTCTACCAACATATATTTCTCTGTATTCAGCTCACGTTTAATCATCGCCCTGTTGCCATATATACCATTTTGGCTTATAAAATGATACTGATTTGGATATCAAAAAACAGGTTCAGGGTTCAAAGGTTCAGGGTTAAGGGTTCAGATGTTCAAATCACTGGCTGCTGGCTTCTTGCTTCTTGCTGCTGGCCAGGAGCTAGGGACCAGAAGCCAGAAGCTTGTAGTTTAGGTGTAATGCGGTTCCTATAAGCCGATTCGGATAATAATAACTCTGAAAGGACGGTTGACCATGAACCTATTAAATAATTTCAGCTTTGAGCTGCCGACCAAAATAGAATACGGCGTTGGCGCTGCCAAAAGCCTGGTCGATGTGATCAAAGATGAAAATTTCAAGAACCTGTTGCTGGTATCCGATGACGGTGTCATGCGCTCAGGCCTTCTAAAGCCGATAACCGATGTGCTGGATGCCCATCACCTGAAATGGGAAGTATTTGATCGCGTTGAACCCAACCCCAAAGATTATAATGTTGAAGAAGGCACTGAAACTGCCAGACGGTTCGGTACGGATTGCCTGGTAGCTGTGGGGGGCGGCAGTCCGATCGATTGTGCCAAGGCCATTGCGGTGGTGGCCCACCAGGGCGGTGCCGTCCGCGATTATGAAGGCCCCGGTAAAATCGGTCCTGACGTGTTGCCGTTGATTGCCATCCCGACGACTGCCGGGACCGGCAGCGAAGTGACCTTCAGCTCGGTGATTACGGATTCCATCGAGAAATTCAAATTCAGCATTAAGGACTCTAGAATTGCACCACGGGTTGCGCTGATCGATCCAGAGATGACGCTGACCATGCCGCCAGCGCTAACTGCAGCGACCGGCATGGATGCCTTAACGCATGCCATCGAAGCCTTTACCGCCAATGCCGCCGAGCCCTTAGCGGATGCCGCTGCCTTGTATGCGATCGAGTTGATTGCCACTTATCTCAGAAGCGCTGTTACCGATGGTGACAATCTGGAAGCCAGGGCAGGAATGCTGCTGGGCAGCGTGCTGGCCGGAATTGCCTTCAGCCATTCGGATGTTGCCGCTGTTCATTGTGTGGCCGAGGCGCTCGGCGGAAAATATGACGCTGCCCACGGTGTCTGTAATGCGGTGGTATTGCCGGCGGTGATGGAATACAATATGAAATACTGCAAAGAACAATATGCGCGAATCGCTGTTGCCATGGGATTGACATGCGAAAATATAGATGAAGGTGCCCGCCAGGCGGTTATGGCCGTACAGCAACTGGCCGCAGACGTCCGGCTCCCGGAGTTTGGATCGCTGGGTGTTCAGGAAAGCGACCTGGAAGAGCTATCGGCCAATTCTTATAAAAACGGCAGCAACATAGATAATCCGCGCCCCATGACCAAGGATGATTATTTAAGTCTGTTTCAACGCCTAATCGGTTAAAAGTGGTTCCAGCATCAGAAGAAGCGCGGAACGACGACCCCCAGAAAACCATGACGCGAATCATCCCGGCGCAAACCGAAAATCATTAAAAGGAGATCCAGATGAGTTCCCAAAAATTGACAGGCAAAATTGCGCTGGTGACCGGCTCCTCCCGGGGAATCGGGCGGGCGATAGCGGAACGGTTATGCCGCGAGGGTGCCTCGGTTGTGATTAATTATGTCAGCAACGCAAACAGCGCTGAAGAAACTGCAGCCGAAATTAAGGCTGCCGGTGGTGACGCCGTTGCTCTGCCGGCGGATGTCGCCAAACTTGAAGATATTCAAAGACTTTTCGATCAGACCATTGAACACTTCGGCCGGCTCGATATTTTAATTAATAACGCTGGCATCCGCATCAGCAAAAATGTTGCTGACATCCATGAAGCAGAATATGATCGGCTGTTTGCTATAAACGTGAAGGGGACATTTTTTACATGTCAACAGGCAGTGCACCGGCTTTCTGATGGCGGCAGGATTATTAACATTTCATCGGCCGTGACGCGCATGATGCTGCCCGGCTATTCCATTTATGCTGCCAGCAAGGGCGCCGTCGATCAGATCACCCGGGTGCTGGCAAGAGAGCTAGGCGGACGCCATATCACTGTTAATGCAGTTGCTCCAGGACCGGTGGATACGGAACTTTTCCGTGATGGCAAATCAGATGAGCAGATTCAGCAATTGGCTCAGATGGCCGCACTGGGCCGCGTCGGTGAGGCGCAGGATATAGCGGACGCCGTGGCATTTTTGGCTGGCGATGACGCCCGCTGGATTACGGGGCAGACTATCCATGTCAACGGCGGCTTCATCTAAAACCCATTTCAAAAGCCCCATCTCTTGCCCGACGGCTGTGTTCCGATTCAATTCGAAATACTCGCGTACTACCGTGTACGCTCCGTTTTCGAATCGAATCGACGCCGTGCCCTCAGGCAGGATCTAAAGCTTTTGAAACGGGTTTTACATAAACTCATCTCTGAAATGGAAACAAATATACATGCAGGCCGGATAAAATTCAGTGATCACATTATCCAATACTCCAGTACGCCAACACTCCATTACCCCGGCAACAATTGTGAAGGATGAACCCTTTTGCGAATAGATAATAGTATTCGGAGGTGTGGATTTTGAGAATCTCGTTAATTGCGGCGATGGCCAAAAACCGCGTCATCGGCAGGCAGGGTGATATTCCCTGGAAGATACCGGGGGAGCAAAAGATTTTTAAAAGAATCACGCTCGGCCATGCAGTGATTATGGGGCGAAAAACCTACGAATCCCTTAAAGGCCCCCTTGCGGAAAGAACCAATATCATCATTACGCGCCAACCGGACTATGTTGCCGAGGGGTGCATCGTCGTTCATGACCTTTCCCAGGCGCTAAACAGCTGCTCGCCCGAAGAAGATGAAGCGTTTATCATCGGGGGCGGCCAGCTGTATCAGGCAGCATTTGCGATGACGGATCGTATTTATTTGACGGTCATACCCAGGGACATAGCGGGCGATACCTATTTTCCGGAAATCCCTGCAGCCGAATTTCGAGTGATCGAATCTAAAACCATTGCAGCAGCGGGGATTGAACCCTACCATTTTTATATTTATGAACGAACAAAATAGAAGGAAATTATTGGCGATGTGCCGTCCGGTGGTGCGCTGGAAAATAGGTTTTACTTGTGAACTTCAGGCCTTTTTGATAAACAAGAATACGGTAACATCGTTCTTTTATTCAGCATGATCAATACCCACAGTTTCCCCTTTTTTCCCGATCTAAACAGATGATGAAAAAACCGAATCCCGAATATATTAAGCGTATTACTGAAATCGTAAACATCTGCCCCTATTTTGATTTACTGTCAATGAAGTTGATCGATATCGGCGTCGGGTTTTCAACGCTTGAAATCGAACTTGCTAACAAGCATTTACAGCCATTCGGCGTGGTGCATGGCGGCGTATTTGCTTCGATTATCGATGCGGCTGCCTTTTGGTCGGTGTATTACGGAATAGAGGATTCGGATGTCGGCGTTACCACAGTTGATTTGAAGTTAAACTATCTTGCGCCGGCCGTATCCGGGAGGTTGATTGCCAGCGGACACCAGATTAAAGTCGGGCGGACCCTTGGCTATGCTGAAGCACGCGTTGCCGATCAACAGGGCAAGATTTTGGCCCACGGGACTTCGACGGTTATCATTTTGCCCGGTAAAGCAATTGAAGCCGATCCCCCGCTGCCTCCGAAATTTATAGAATAAACCATGCACAGGGCCTAAATCTTTTTATTTCAACCATAAGCTGTAGGAGAGACCTATGAGCGACACCCCAAATGAAACGTACGGATGGAATCCGGATATGGATACGCCTTTGCTGGCTAAACTCAAAGCGGACCTGAAGCAGTCCATGTTGCATAAGGATGTGGCCGCACGTAGCGCCATCCGGCAAATTATGGCTGAATTTCCCAAATTAACCGTTCCCATCACCCTGGAAAGCGGGAAAAAATCCAGCCGGCTCAAAACCAGTGAAGAGATCACCAATGATGATATTATAGGAATTATTCTGGGGTTGGCCAAATCCGAACGAATGGTGCTGAAGGCTAAAAAGGAGGAATCATCTGAATATTTAAATATTCTTGAATTGTATTTGCCCCGTATGGCGAGCCGCGAAGAGATCATTGCCTGGATTAAGGAAAACGTTGATTTCTCTGAATACAAGAACAAAATGCAGGCCATGGGCACCATCATGAAGCAATTCGGAAAACAGGCAGACGGCAAGATGGTCAACCAAATATTACAGGAATGGAAATAAATCAGGCTCTCCTGCACTTTCCTTTTGTGATTCAATCAACCTTTTTGGAAAGGACTTTTTATGCCAAACCGACATGTTTCAAAATTGGGGTTTCATTTTGCTTTATTTGTTTTTGTTCTGCTAAGCGCATTTTGGGCGGCGATTTTAAAGGTGCCGGCCAAGACAGTCGCTGTTGAGCAGAGCACTAAGAATTGTCTGTGGTCGATTCAAACCCAATCCAATAAAATTTATTTGCTTGGCTCCATACATGTCCTCAAGCAGGAAACATACCCGCTGGATCCCACCATCGAAAAGGCTTATGCCAGCAGCGAGCGCATTATCTTTGAGACCGACATTGCAGCCATGCAAGATCCGGCCATGCAGGCCAAAATGCTGGAACTGGGGATGTTTCCGGCCGAGCACAACCTTTTTGAAAACATTGCGCGCGACACGCGACAACAGCTTGAGAAAAAAATTGGCGCGCTCGGATTGCCGCTGGAAGCATTTTCGCGGTTTAAGCCCTGGTTTGTCGCCCTGACCCTGACAACGCTGGAATTGCATCGCCTGGGGTACGATCCTCAATATGGAATCGATGTTTATTTTTTTAGCAAGGCCCAAAGCGGAGGCAAAGAAATCGGATTCCTGGAACCCCCCGAGTATCAGATCGATCTGCTGGGCAACATGGCCAACAAGGACCAAAACGACTTTTTGAAACAGACCCTCAAGGATCTGGAACTAATCGGCGAACTGGCGGGTGATCTGGTGGACAGTTGGAAATCCGGCAATGCCGATAAACTGCATGAGCTACTGCACAGGAGCTTTAAAGATTATCCGAATCTGAATGATCGTCTGCTGATTCAACGCAATTTAAAATGGATAAAGGAAGTCGAAGCGGCCATGCGCCAGAATAAAAACGTCCTTTTCGTGGTCGGGGCGGGCCATTTGGTTGGCCCCGAAAGTGTTGTCGATTTGCTAAGGAAAAATGGATATAAGGTAAAACAGCAATGACTGCAACCGATGAGCGGAGCCCCTGGCGGCTGAAAGTGCATGAAGTTATTTTTGAGGCTGATACGCCGGCCGGAAAATGGTTTGATGTCTTGCTCATTATGGCCATTCTGACAAGTGTATTGCTGGTGATGCTCGACAGTGTCAGCAGCATTCAAGAGGTATACGGCCGGTTTTTATTGGCCGGGGAATGGTTTTTTACGATTTTATTTACCATCGAATATGTTTTGCGACTGTTGAGTGTCGGGCGACCCGGTGCTTATGCCACCAGTTTCTTCGGTATCGTTGATCTAATGGCTATTTTGCCCACCTATTTGAGCATTTTTTTCCCGGGAGCCCAGTATCTGCTGGTCATTCGGATATTGCGGGTTCTGCGCATTTTCCGAATTCTTAAACTCGTGCAATATCTGGGTGAGGCCCGCATGCTCACCCAGGCATTGCGCGCCAGTTTGCGCAAAATTATTGTCTTTCTGATTGCCGTTCTGACGCTGGTAACCATCTTCGGTGCATTTATCTACCTGGTAGAGGATCCCCAAAACGGCTTTACCAGCATCCCCAAAAGTATTTACTGGGCCATTGTTACGTTAACCACGGTCGGTTACGGAGATATATCCCCCCAGACCGTCCTAGGACAGTTGATTTCATCGGCAATCATGATTATAGGATATGGTATCATTGCAGTTCCGACCGGCATTGTGACGGTAGAATTGACACAGGCGTTTAAACGTAAGATTTCCACCCAGGCCTGTCTGGAATGCAGCGCCGAAGGGCATGACTGGGACGCCAAGTTTTGTAAATACTGTGGGGCCAGACTCTGAAGAGTGCTGGCCTCTATAAGCGGATTCAAACGGTTGCCAGGCGCACCGCATAAAATACTTCCATGTTCAACTCAAATTTCGCGTTATCCTATCTGATGATCGGCATAATATGTATGTCAGCGCTGAACTGTGCGGCCCAGGCACCTTCAGAGGGTAATCCACACCATACGTCTAACGGGTTCAAAAATGTTCATAGCTACCAGGAAAATGGATTCGGAGATTTTTTAAGGTGGCGCCGCGAACGTGCCAAAATGGATATTCCGGGCCTGGAAAGCTATCATTTTCCTCTGGCCGAAAACGATCCGAAATTCTTGAAGCAAAATAGACAGAAGCGCAGCGTAACCTGGGTCGGGCACGCCACCATTCTGCTGCAGATTGCCGGCTACAATATTTTAACGGATCCTCATTTTTCCGACCGCGCCTCACCGGTTCAGTGGGCCGGCCCCGAAAGAGTTGCTCCGCCGGGACTGGCATTGGAGGATCTGCCACCCATCGACATCGTTGTGATTTCGCATGATCATTTTGATTCCCTGGATGAACAAACGATTAAAAAATTGCGCCAGAGACCCGGCGGAGAAAAAACCCGGTTTTATGTTCCCCTGAGGTTGAAAAATTGGTTTGCCATTCGTGGGGTTGATCGTGTTAATGAAATGGACTGGTGGGACCGGCAACAGGACGGTGATCTGGAGATCATTGCCGTGCCGGTGCAGCACTGGAGCAAACGCAGCATTTTTTCCAGAAATACAACGCTGTGGGCCGGCTGGGTGATCAATACCAGGGACTTTCGATTCATTTTTGTCGGTGACACCGGTTATGCGCCGCATTTTAAGGAGATTGGCGCAAAGCTGGGCCCCTTTGACCTGGCAGCCATCCCCATCGGTGCTTATGAGCCGCGCTGGTTTATGAAAAAGCATCACGTCAATCCCGAAGAGTCGGTTCAAATCCACAAAGATATTCGCTCAAACAAATCAGTGGCCATCCATTGGGGCACCTTCATCTTAACCGATGAGCCGCTGGATGAACCTCCCAAACGGCTGGCCAGCGCTTTGCAAAAAGACCGGATTCCAACCAAAGATTTTGCCGTGCTGCAACACGGACAAACCATCATCCTGGACTAAATATAATTAAGGTCGTTTGACTTTAATCATATGGACAAAACGATTGATTCGGTCTAAGATGCGTAGCGCTCAGGGGTGACCGCTGCGACTAAACGAGGTGGCCGTTGCATTTAACCGATTGGAACACAGAAAGGGTGTCTGATGCTCTATCTTGGAAAATTTTTACACATGACCAACCAGCAGGCCCAAGAGGAATCAGAAAGAAGACATGGCGAATTCAACCTGATCGTTGAGGCTGAAGACAGCCAGGCGGCGCTTGAATCCTTTAAAGCGCACATCATCGAATCACGGGAAAAAAGTGATTTGTTTGAAGGTGACTGCACCATTTATATTGTCCACCTTCTGGAACTTGAGGAATTTCCCAGCGAACGAGCGCGAATGCTATACTACAAATCCGTTGCCGGTGATCCGATTATGCCCTACATCAGTTGCTCGGCCCCTAACGGGGCTACTGACGGGTGTCGGATTCTAAACTGGATGAAAAACAGACCGGAAATCGACGGTGAAGATGCCAATCTTTTCGTCGAATTTCACTCAGCTGATGATTGATTGCAGCCTGAATATAGGTTGACTGAACGTCCGCCATTTTCGAATTGCAGGATCTGCCGGATCACCATATAGAGCGTTTGTCAAAATACCGTTCCATGGTTTCCGGCTCCCTTCCTGACAGCCTCCGCAGCAACTGAGGCAATAAGAGACATCCATATATATATAAAAATCTAAGTGTGACATTTTGACCCCGCTTTACGCTTAAAATTCATTATTCCTAATTTTTTTCTTGACACCGCATAAAGTTTGGGATACCTAACTTTTTCGCTTGCATTACACGCGCTTTTATACGGAGGATTGAATCGGAATGCGAATCAACATGCGTAAAATGATGGACAATCAGGCTGGCACCATTGCCCTTGTTAAAGTAGGTGGTGAACTGGGGCGGCGTCTCCGCGACATGGGTCTGGTACCGGGAACTCAGATTAAAGTCCAGGGGCGCGCACCCCTGTATGACCCCGTGGCCTTAAGGGTCATGGGGGCAACGCTGACATTGCGCAATAATGAAGCCGACTACATTGAAGTAGAGGTCGAATAATATATGGCACCAACAGTTGCATTGGCCGGCAACCCAAACGCCGGAAAAACGACCCTTTTTAACGAACTGACCGGATCCCGGCAGCATGTTGGAAATTATCCGGGGGTGACGGTTGAAAAAAAAGAAGGCACCTATGTGCGCGACGGGTTCAGGCTGCACATTGTTGATCTTCCCGGCACTTATTCGCTTACTGCCTATTCTTTGGAAGAAGTGGTGGCCCGGGATTTTCTGGTCAACCAGAAACCGGAGGTGGTCATCAACATCGTTGATGCGTCCAACCTGGAGCGCAACCTGTACCTGGCCGTTCAGTTTCTAGAGATGGGCATACCCATATGCATTGCTTTGAATATGATCGATGTGGCCAAAAAAAGAGGTATCAAGGTTAATGCCACAAAGCTTGCATCCTTGCTGGGTGTGCCTGTGATCCCCACAATTGCCCGCTCCGGTAAAGGCAAAAAGGAGCTCATGGACAATGCTTTTCAAATCATAAATGAAAAGAAGCAGTTAAACCCACTTAAAATTTCTTACGGTGCGGACATCGACCCGGTTCTGGCTGAAATGGAAAAGGAAATCGCGGATAACCATTTTCCAACCGACACTTATCAGGCGCGCTGGATTGCTTTAAAATACATGGAAAATGATGAACAAATCCTTACCCTCGGTCGCAAGGCCGATGCGGGCCTATCCGGCCGGCTGGAGGAACGGGTGAGCAAGGTTTCCCGCCATTTACAAAATACCCTGGACACCTATCCAGAGGCGGTTATTGCCGATCAACGCTATGGGTATATCAGTTCCATTTTGAAGCAAGGGGTCATCTATCACAAATACGATCGCAACCGGCTATATAGCTCGGATCGCATTGACAAAGTGCTGACCAATCGTTTCCTGGGCCCTTTGATTATGCTGGCGGTTATTGCCGGGCTCTATCATTTTACGTTTACCTACAGCAAACTGCCGGTGGAGTG
>JASFGH010000025.1:0-16349 GCA_050123865.1 Desulfobacterales bacterium
ATTTAGAACAAGTCAGGTCGGTGTGCTCAGAGCAGCACAGCATTGCAACAGTGGAAAACATCGAACTTAAAGACGGTGATATTGTTACTTACCAAGACCAAGTGGCATTCAAGTTAGATTTTGAAATTCGATTCGTACTGCCAGTGATGATTGATCGACAGGGAAATTGCATCAGTGTATTGCCGACGGACTCCGAAAAGCCATCTACTCCTGAAGAGCGCATCGAGGAAGCCGGTAGCCAAGCTGCCTTAACAGGTACTGAATTTTAAATTCTAATTAAAAAAAGGAAATATCCGCGATAGGCGCTAGATTAATGTGATGAAGGACTGTACAACAAAATTAAAGGCCCGTTGACTCAGCAGTTGTGAAGAAAGGTGCTTTTTACAATGAGCGAGATGAGTGTTGAAAAGCAAATGATGGTGGATACCATTCATGAACTAATCGAAAAATTAAAAAACTACATCATCGATTTGGAACAAGTCCGGGCAGTGTGTAAAGAGCAGTACGGCATCGGAACTATAGAAAATATTGATTTCGATAAGGACGATAGTATCACCTATAAGGACAATATAGCATTCAAGCTGGATTTAACAATTAGCTTTTGCCTATCAATCCTAATTGACCGCAAAGGAAATTACATTAGAACGTTTACAGAAAATGTTGCACAAGCTTCGATAACGTAGGAACGTATCGAAATAGCTGGCAACCAAGCAGCTATAGAGCCAAGCTAATTCTGAAAAAAATTACGATCGGCGGGTGCAGGAGATGGATTCTGCCAGAGCCGCATGAATATCATCCAGCAGGGGGCAGGATTGCATGCATCTTGGGAATAGGGGCCTATAAGGGCAATTCAGACAGGGGCTTTTGATGAGCGTGCCGATGTCAAAATCAAATTGGTAGTTGGGTTTTTTGGCAACTGGATTCATTTCTTGATTGCTCGCAATGTTGCTATTCAAATGCTGCCCGGCATAAAAACACAAAAGAAGCGGTTTCATACCATAATGAAATAAGTCGCACAAGCCAAAATTTTATATAAAGTTTTACTTCAATAAAAATAATTTAAATTATAGCAATTATTTATTTTTTTATTCTTTGCATTTTTGCGGGTTTGCGTGAGGCTTTTTTTCAGCTTTCTTTTTCTCGACTTAAAAATTTCTGATACTGCACCATTTTGGCACAGGCGCCCACTGCCCGCTCCGGAGTCGGAAAAAACACCCCTTTAAATTCATGGTTTTTATGCGGATAGACTGTCTGGTGTTTTTCATCTGGCAGCATGCTGACGCCGAAAACGGGCTTATAATAGGTTTCCATTAAGTCGATGATCTGGGCAATATAATCTTTTTCAAATTGCTTAAATTCTGCATGAATTTTTTGGATGAAATCAGCTGAATAAGTGGGATCGGCCTTTAACACCGCCGCCCCATGGCTTTTAAGCACCTGCCGGCGGCCGACAATTCCCAGGTTAATAACGGCATCACAGCCCTCCCATTTCAGCAGCAATTCAAGAACCGCTCTGGGAATACTGGGATCGCGTTCACCCACCAGATCAATGGGATTAGAACGGCTCCAGTACGGTGGCAGAATCTGATCGATGGCTTCTATAATATCGGCAGAAAGCTCGATCACATCTAAGCCGAAACGAGCGCACAGATCGGCGGTTACGACCCCCCAGCCGCCTCCCAGGGTCATGATAGCCGCTCGATTGCCTTTGGGCAATGGCAACGATGAAAAAGCCGCTCCCAGATCGAGCAGCTCCATGGGAACATCAACTTTAACAATGCCGGCCTGGCGGCAGACGGCATCAAACACCCGTCTGTCGGTGGTCAGAGCTCCGGTGTGGCTGGCGGCGGCGCGCTTGCCGGCCTGGCTTTCGCCACCCTTGAGGAGCACGATCGGCTTTTTACGACCCACCCGCCGTGCGCCTTCAAAGAAGCGTCGCCCGTTTTTGACGCTTTCCACATATAATACCGCCGTGCGGGTCAGGGTGTCGACTTCCAGTCCATCCAGGTAATCTTCAATACACATCATGGCTTCATTGCCCGAACCGCAGAAGCCACGAATACCGATGCCCTGCTGCTCGGCAAATGCCAGTAGTTGCACTCCCATATTACCGGATTGAGACACCATGGTGGTCGAGCCGGCTCTGGGTTTGGCCGGAAACCCGGTACAGTAGAAATTGATGTGCGGGTTGCAAATACCCATGGTGTTGGGGCCCAGGATTAAAATGCCGGCGTTGCGGGCGGCCTTCACCAGTTTGGCTTCCAATTTTTTGCCTTCTTCGCCGGTTTCGCCAAATCCCGAGGTAATCAGCAACATATTCTTGATGCCTTTTTGCTCCAGCTGGGGAATGAGGTTCAGCACCCCGGCAGCCGGGATGGTTACCACCGCCAGATCAATTGGATCATCGATATCACAGACGCTCGGGTAGGTTTTGCGGCGGGCAATGGTGTCTGTTTTGGGATTGACCAGGAAAACCTTGCCTTCGTATCCACCACTGATGGTGTTGGCCATTAGCATGTGGCCCCATTTGCCCATCTGGGCCGAGGCCCCAATAAAAGCGATGGATTTGGGATAAAAGATGGCACCAATGGCGTCCGGTGAAACAGGCGGCGGTAATGGCCGTTCTTCATCTGTCTTGCTCCCGAAGACCATTAGAGCGTCTACGGCCCAGAGCCTGCCATCAGAGGATGCCAGCAGGGGATTGATATCGATCTCGGAAATTTGGGGAAGCGCCACCGCGATACGCGACAGTCCCATAAGGATTTGTATGATTTGCCGGCGATGGATCGCTGTCTCGCCGCGATAGGGTCCCAGTAAAGCCCTGGCCCGTATTTCGGTCAGCATTTCAGCTGCATCGGTTTCGTTGATCGGTGCCAGGCGAAAGCTAACATCTGCCAGTGCTTCGGTGAATACCCCGCCGATACCGAACATCACAACCGCTCCAAACTGGGGGTCACGAAACAAACCGGCCACCAGCTCTCTTTTGCCCTGAATGTGTGGCTGAACGACAAAACCCTCCAGACCATCAGCGCCCGATTTTTTCAGGGCATCCACTGCGTTTTCAACCGCCTGTCGATCCGGTATATTCAGCTTCACCAATCCGCTTTCGGTTTTATGCATCAAGGTGCGGCCCAACCCTTTGATGACCACCGGATAGCCAAATGCTTCGGCAGCGCAGACGGCTTGCGCTTTATCCTCAGCAATCGCTTCAGGAACAACGGGAACGCTAAATTCTTTCAAAAGGGCTTTTGCTTCAACCTCGTCGATGCCCTTTAGGTCCCCTTTTCGAATAGCTTTCATCAGGTGTTTTACATCCATGATCAACTCCACAGATCGCACTCAACAAACCATTTCGATTTGAAACGTTTCAGGTTTCATTGGTTATCAAAGTTGAATTCAGCGTGCCAATGGATAACCTGCCCACACCCACGCGGTCAAGTACAATAAAAAAATAAATCCAGTTTCTTTACAATGGGCTTTATGGTATTGAATAAGCTTCTAAAATGAAGTTATCATTGATTATTTGACGATTTAGCGGAAGGAAGATGCTATGCGGATCGGAATTGGTTATGATATCCACCCTCTCGTAAAGGGGCGCTCCCTAATCCTCGGCGGTGTATCCATTGCCTATGAAAAGGGCTTGCTGGGCCATTCAGACGCCGATGTGCTCACTCATGCCATGTGCGATGCATTGCTCGGAGCCGCCGGATTGGGTGATATCGGGACCCATTTCCCAGACAGCGACCCCCAATATAAAGACATCTCCAGCTTGACACTACTGACTGAAAGCTGTCGACTGTTGACAGACAACGGATTTCGGATCGTCAATTTGGATGCCACCCTGTTTGCCGAGGCGCCCAAATTGGCACCTCACCGACAGAACATGCAAACCAAACTGGCTGATGCAATGAACATCAGTCCGGCTGAAATCAACATCAAGGCGACAACCACCGAAGGTCTGGGTGTAATTGGGAAAGGGGAGGGCATCGCGGCAATGTGTATTGCCCTGATTGATTAAACAGCCAGACTGATTAAGTTACTTAATTCGCTTTGCTCATATTTGGAATAATAGAGGAAAGCAACTTTTAACAGCCGTTAGGCGTTTTGACCATTATTCCAACATTCCAATATTCCATGCGGATTGCATAAAACCCATATCGTTTATAAACACATATTTTCGAGATATTTTTGACATCCGCTTTTGGCTATGACTGCTTTTAAACTTGTATCCGATTTTGAACCGACCGGCGATCAACCCGCAGCGATAAATTCGCTGAGCCGCAATATAAAAGAGGGGTTGCGTCACAATGTATTGCTGGGGGTTACAGGATCGGGCAAAACGTTTGCGATGGCCCATGTCATTGCCCGGCTCAAAAGGCCGACGCTCGTGCTGGCGCCGAACAAAACCCTGGCCGCCCAGCTGTACAACGAGTTTAAACAGTTGTTTCCAGAAAACGCCGTCGAATATTTTGTTAGCTATTACGATTATTACCAGCCCGAAGCGTATATCCCCTCCACCGATACCTACATTCAGAAAGATTCATCCATCAACGACATGATCGACAAACTGCGCCATTCAGCCACCCGTTCGGTTTTGTCACGCAGGGACATCGTGGTGGTAGCCAGCGTGTCCTGTATTTTCGGCCTGGGCGCGCCCGAAGATTATCTGGCAATGCGAGTGGATGTTGAAACCGATATGGAATTTTCACGGGATTCGCTTCTGTACGATTTGATATCAATGCACTACGAGCGCAACGACGTTGATTTTTACCGGGGTACTTTTAGGGTGCGGGGCGACCGGGTTGAAATTTTTCCTGCCTACGAAGAAGACCGGGCCATCCGCATCGATTTTTTTGGTGATCAAGTTGAAAGCATTGCATTTATTGATGCCCTCAGAGGCAAGGTCCTCAAACGCTTAAAGCGGGTTACCATTTTTCCGGCCAGCCATTATGTAACGTCCAGAGTCACCCGCAAAAAAGCGGCCGAAACGATACTGAACGAGCTCAAAGACCGCATCCACTACTTTAGAAATGAAAACAAACTCATCGAGGCTCAGCGCATCGAAGAACGCACGCAGTTTGACCTGGAAATGATGCAGGAACTGGGTTACTGCCACGGGATTGAAAATTATTCCAGGCATCTGACCGGACGAAAACCCGGCGCACCTCCGCCGACTTTGCTCAGTTATTTTCCAGAGGATTATCTCCTGTTCATAGACGAAAGTCACATCGCCATTCCTCAGTTGCGCGGGATGTATCGCGGTGATCGCTCTCGCAAAGAAACCCTGGTCGAATATGGTTTTCGTCTGCCGTCAGCTCTCGACAACCGCCCGCTTAAATTTGAAGAAGCCAGGACCCGCATTTCCCAGGTGGTATACGTCTCGGCCACACCGGCTGAATATGAATTGTCGCAAGCAAAAGATGCGGTCGTCGAACTGATTGTCCGCCCGACCGGTTTGGTCGATCCGGAAGTGATGGTCCGCAGCGCTCAAAATCAAGTGGATGACCTTTATGAAGAAATTTTAATCCGCCAAAGGCGTGACGAACGGGTACTGGTCACCACCTTGACCAAAAGAATGGCTGAAGACCTGACCGAATATTATTCGGATTTAGGTGTTCGCGTTCGATATCTGCATTCGGACATCAATACGCTTGAGCGCATGGATATTATTCAAGATTTGCGGCGGGGAGAATTTGATGTGCTGGTAGGAATTAATCTGCTGCGCGAAGGTTTGGACATACCCGAAGTGTCCCTGGTGGCGATCCTGGATGCCGACAAAGAAGGGTTTTTGCGGTCAACACGGTCACTGATTCAAACCTTTGGCCGGGCTGCTCGAAATGCCAGCGGAGCGGTTCTGTTGTATGCCGACACCCTAACGCGTTCCATGCGCCAGGCCATGGATGAAACCCGCCGGCGCCGAAAAATTCAGCACGCATACAATAAACAACACCGGATTACGCCCCAAACCATTCGTAAGGAAGTGACCCAGATTTTTGATTTCGCCAAAGAAGATGCGGTAGCTCCCAAATATCAAGTGGCAGATGATATCAGCGAATACAAATCTTTGGACGAAATGGATGCGCTCATTAAATCGCTGGAAGGCGAAATGCACGCAGCGGCCCAGGCTCTGGAATTTGAGCAAGCTGCTGCATTACGCGACCAAATTCAAAAGCTGAAGAAGCGGATTGTTTTCGAGGTATGCAGAAATCAGAACAAAATACAAAGCAAGAAGCCCTGAACCTGATCGACAAACTCGCCCGCATTGCTCATGAACCCGGCGTGTATATGTTAAAAGATGACGAAGGCGCCATTATCTATATCGGTAAAGCACGGGATTTAAGAAAGCGTTTGGCGGCCTATTTTAAAAACAGCGGTCATACCGATATGAAGACCGGAGTGCTCGTCAAAAAGATTGTCGATTTTGATACCATCATCACCGGCAATGAAAAAGAGGCCTTGATTCTGGAGTCCAATTTGATCAAGCGCCACCGTCCGCGTTACAACGTGGTCTTAAAGGACGACAAACGGTATCCCTCCCTGCGATTGAACCTGCAGGAGGATTACCCCAGTTTCACCATCGTACGTAAGATCGGACAAGACAATGCCCATTACTTCGGGCCCTTCGCTTCTGCCCGTGCCGTGCGTGAAACCCTTAAAACCATCAATAAGACGTTTAAATTGAGAAAGTGTCGCGCCAAGGATTTTAAAACGCGCACGCGGCCGTGTCTTCACTGTCAAATGGAAGGATGCCTGGCTCCCTGTTGCATGGATGTCGATCCCCGGGTCTACCGCGAACAGGTCAATGAAGCCATTATGTTTCTGAATGGCCGAACCAAGGATTTGATCGCCATAATAAAAAAGCAAATGAACACGGCCGCCCGGGCCCAGGAATATGAAAAAGCTGCCCGCCTCAGGGATAAGATGTTTTCACTTCAAAGAACGATTGAAAAGCAGATTGCTGTGACGACTGATTTTCAGGACCGAGATGTTTTTGCAATTGTTCGCTCCAAAGGGTTTGCACTGGTTATGGTGTTTAACGTTCTCGGGGGCTTTTTAAAGGGGACCCGGCATTTCAGCTTTGAAGAAACCATCTCAACCGATGCAGAAGCCATGGGCACATTTATCCGTCAATATTACGAGAAACCGGTTACGCTGCCCAAAGAGATTCTGGTATCGGTTGAAATGCAGGACGCAAGGCTGATTGAAGATTGGTTTAAATCGGTGAAGGGCCAGAAGGTAAAGATCCTGAATCCCAAAAGAGGCGAAAAAGCCAAATTGCTGACCATGGCCTTGCGTAATGCTGAAAACAAACTCAAGGAGCTGTTGGCAGCCCGCAGTGCTGAAATGGAATTGTTGTTGCGTCTTCAAAAAAAGCTTAAACTGTCGCGTCTGCCGGAGCGCATCGAGTGCTTCGACAACTCCAATACCGGCGCAGCACAGGCAGTTGCCAGCATGGTGGTGTTTGAAAGAGCCAAGCCCCGCAAATCGGCCTACCGCAAGTTTAAAATCAAAGCCGTTGATATACAGGATGACTATGCTTACATGAATGAAGTTTTAAGCCGGCGATTAGGGAAATTAAAGTCACAGCCCGAATCTGGACCCCGTCCGGATTTGCTTATGGTTGACGGGGGCCGTGGGCAGCTTAGCATTGCCCAGGCGGTCATTAGAGAACTATCCCTGGAGGATCAGTTTGATATGATTGCGATCGCAAAAAAGGACGAAAAAAAAGGGCAACCCCAGGATAAGATATTTAAGCCGCACCGCTCCAATCCCATCGCTTTCGGCAAGGATGCAGATTTACTTCTCTTCTTGCAACGCATCCGAGACGAAGCGCATCGCTTCGCAATTTCATTTCACCGCAAACGCAGGGGCAAAGCCGCTTTGCAATCAGAGCTGGATGCTATTCCAGGCATCGGTAAAACCAGAAAGGCGATTTTACTGAAGCACTTTAAAAGTATAAAAAAAATCCGGGAAACCAGCATCGAGCAACTCAATGCGCTTCCCGGGATTCCGTCTGCAACCGCCGAAGCGATATATCAATATTTCAACCCCGAAACTGAATAGGTGTCAGGTGTCAGTGTTCCGGTGTCAGGGAGCATAAGACTGAAAACAGAAAACAACGAAGCAAAAAATGATCGATATGGCTACTGAATTGCAAAAGCCTGAAGCTGGCCCCCAAAGACCTGACACCTGACACCCGCAACCTGAAACCTTGCGCATGCTAGTAATCCAGTTTTGAAAGGAAATCCTTAAGCTCTTGAACCGCGTCTGCCGAATGCTGCAACGCTGCTTTTTCCGCTTCGGTCAGGGTGATCTCAATGACCTCTTCAGCACCTTTGGATCCCAGTTTAACAGGAACACCAATAAACAGATCGTTTATACCGTATTCGCCCTCGAGATAAACGGCGCAGGGTAAAATCTTCTTTTTATCTTTGAGAATCGATTCGGCCATTTCAACCGCAGCAGAAGCAGGGGCATAATAGGCACTGCCGGTTTTTAACAGGCCGACGATTTCAGCGCCTCCGTTGCGCGTTCGGTCAACTAAAGCATCAATGCGATCATGCGGCATCAGCTCGGTAATTGGAATGCCGGCAACGGTTGAATATCGCGGCAACGGAACCATCGTATCGCCGTGTCCGCCAAGAACAAAAGCATGGGTATTTTCGACCGAGACATTCAGTTCCATCGCAATAAAGGCACGGAAGCGCGCAGAATCCAAAACTCCAGCCATACCGATAACACGTTCTTTGGGAAAACCGCTCACGTGATGGGCAACGTGGCACATGGCATCCAGTGGATTGCTGACGATAATCAGAATCGAATTCGGCGATACGGCTGTAACCTGCTCGGTAACTGCTTTGACGATGCCGGCATTTGTACCGATCAGGTCATCACGGCTCATTCCGGGCTTTCGCGGTATGCCTGCCGTTATGATAACGATATCGGAATCAGCTGAAACATCATAGGCATTGGCGCCTGTAAGGTGGGCATCATGTTTTTCAATCGGGGCGGCTTCGGTTAGATCAAGGGATTTGCCCTGAGGAACACCTTCGACAATATCGATGAGAACCACATCGCAAAGCTCTTTTTCCGCCAGCCGCTGTGCGGCAGTGGCACCAACATTGCCGGCTCCGACAACCGTAATTTTTTTGTCCATTGGATCCTCCTTCCATGTGGATGCGAATAGGATTGGCCGAAGAATTGACCGTGCCATACTTTTCTAACGGTTCAAAATCATATGATGTTGCCCTATTCATCCGTCGCTTGTCAACAGATTTATCGGTTTCCAGCTGTTGACAGAAAACACATAAATAAGATAAATTATTACTACTTTCAGCGATTTTGGGTATTTTTTAGGTTGACAAAGCAGCTGCTGATAGGAGAAGCATAAGATTTCGGTGACACCCTAATTCTTTTCAAAGACGGGCAGTGGCTAAATATTCTATTTCTAAAGGGAATGTGATTCTGATCCGATAGTAGCATTAGAGAACCCGACATTCTAAAGAAAGATCCTATGGCAGTTGTTAATCTAAAAAAAAGACAAATCGAATGCAAAATCGTTTATTATGGACCGGGACGATGCGGTAAAACCACGAATCTGGAATATATCCACAAGAGCTTTAAAAAGCAGGTTATGGGAGAAATGGTCTCCATCAACACGGATGGCGACCGCACGCTTTTCTTTGATTTTTTACCGCTGAATCTGGGCAAGGTGGGAGGGTGCGACTTAAGAGTTCAACTATACACCGTTCCGGGACAGGTGCGTTACAGCTCTACGCGCAAGCTGGTTTTAAGGGGGGCGGACGGGATTATCTTTGTCGCCGATTCCCTTGAAGTCCGGCGTGAAAAAAACATGCTGTCATTGAAAGATCTGTCACAGAATCTTAAGGATTACGGTCTCAGTATATTTAAGGTGCCGCTGGTGATGCAATTTAATAAAAGAGATTTGACCGGTGAAAATATCGCAATCATGGATCTCAAGAAAATGCAGCACGATCTGAATCGTCAGCTGAAGGCTCCTGCTTTTCCGGGCAGCGCCTTAAAAGGAGAGGGTGTCGGCAAAACACTGCATGTATGTATGAAATTGGTCATGCAATCAGTCCAAAACGAGCTCGGTTAGCCCAGCATACTTGTTCTGTTATTTTGTGGTTCAAAAGTTATTAAATGATTCAACATCTTGATAAAACACGAAAATATTTCGTGTTTTCCCATTTTTACACCAGGAGATGTTATTTAATTTTTAATAGCGGGCGTTTTTGTGGTACAATTCAGCTAATGGAGGCATCCGCGCCCTTTGTCCTGGTTGATAATTGAACGCATTCGAAAATGAATAACTCTGTGTCGCTATCAGGCAGCCTGGATTTTTTAAATTTAGGCGAATTGCTAAATTTACTCGGCAGCAACGGGAGTTCCGGTGTGCTGCGTATCCAAAGCAGCTATAAAGCGGAAGCGGGATTGGTATATCTGGATAAAGGAAACCCGATAAACGCAACCAACGGGGCGTTATCCGGACTAGATGCCATATTTTCCCTGTTTGGATGGATGGACGGTAATTTTGAGTTCGTTCAGGAAGATCCCACCTGTCAAAAGACCATTACCAAGAGCCGGATGGAAATTATTCTGGACGGGCTGCGCCTGCTGGACGAAGGCAAAATTGAAAAGCTCGGTCCGACAACTCCTGACAGCCCCGCCCAAGCTGAGAAAACGACTGTATCCGGCAAGGTTCCGCTGATCAAAGGTCCGCTGGTCGATTATTCTTACGTGGTTGACGAAGAAGGATTTTACGATGGGGATCAAATCGTGCAGGAAGGCAACCATGGCGATTGGATTTGGGTCATTCTCGAAGGTATTGCAGAGATCAGCAAACGAACTGCAAACGGTTCAATCGAAATATTAAGAATAGGGGACGGTGCCTTTCTGGGTAGTGTCGCGGCTCTGATTACCGGGGGCCGCGTGCGCACCGCAACTGTCACAGCTGTGGGCAACGTGCAATTGGGTATGTTGGATTCGCAACTGCTGGCCAATGAACTGGCCAATGTATCGGCGGATTTTAAAAATATTTTAAACAGCGTTGATTCCCGCTTGAAGCAGGTTGTGGAAATGGCCGTTAAGATCAAGGAGAACCATCACAATCCGGAAAGTTATATCAAGGGTAAAAAACAATTGATTAAACAGGGCCAGGATGAAGAGCGCCTATTTACGATAAAGGACGGTCAGGCGGTTATCGCACGGCAAATCGAGAACGGCTACGTACCGCTAGCCCAGCTTAAAAAGGGAGATTTTTTCGGGCGGATTCCATTTATGGATATGGGGCATGAGCCGTATTCTGCGGCGGTATTTTCGTCGGACAATCTCAAATTGGCTGCAGTTGACAAGAAAAAGCTGGAATCAGAGCATCAGGGATTATCATCTACCCTCAAAAACATTATCGAACATCTGGCAACAGCTGTCTCTGTGAGCACGCGGGTCACATGTGATTTTCAAAACCTGAAGACATAAGGTCAATCACCCTTAACCGAGAACAAACCCCAAGAATGTGAGGATCATGGCCAAAGAAGAAAAAAGAAAGCACACTCGAATCGATTCGCTGAATCTTTCCTATTTTTGTCTGGATAAAAACAATCAGATTATCAAGCAGGGTATGGGTCGCACACTGAATGTATCTGAATCCGGAATTTTACTGGAAACCCACTTCCCGATTGATGAAAAGCACACCATTACGCTGACGCTCGGATTGGAGGATAACCTGGTCGAGATCACCGGGCGTCCAGTGCACAGTCGCACCAACCAAGACGGCAAACATGAGGTCGGGATTGAATTTCTAAAGACCAATGAAAAGGTACATACCATCCTTAAGCAGTTCATTGATGCCTTTCAGGTCAAAAGTACATAAAGAGAAAAAAGTTTCCGCAAATCTCTACCTGCCTCTTGACCTTCATTCCAGAATACCCCATATATAGTGGTTGTTAAAAAACTGTTGCGGTATTCGAGCATTTTTTGCTACCCCTTTAAAAACTTTTTGACACAGAGGATTGAAAACCATGATTAAACCCGTCAGTGAAACCGAATTTCCAGAATTAAATCTGCTAAAACGCGGCAAGGTTAGAGATGTATATGATCTGGACGAGTATCTGTTGATGGTTGCAAGCGACCGTATATCTGCATTCGACGTCGTCATGCCGGATCCGGTTCCCGATAAAGGCACGATTTTAACTCAGATTTCATTGTTCTGGTTTGATATCATGCAACCGCTCGTTCAAAACCATGTCATCGCGAGGGATGTCGAGCAGTACCCACCCGCATGCCGTCCTTATGAAGACGTTTTGCGGGGTCGCAGCATGTTGGTCAAAAAGGCCCAACCGTTGCCGATTGAATGCATTGTTCGCGGCTATATTTCAGGGTCCGGATGGAAAGAATATTGCGAGACGGGGGCCGTTTGCGGAATAGCATTGCCGGAGGGATTGAAGGAATCCGAACAATTGCCCGAGCCCATTTTCACGCCATCCACCAAGGCAGAGCTCGGCGAACATGATATCAATATCGACTTCGTCGAAGCGGCGCGTCAGATCGGCCAAAAGCAGGCCGAAAAGATCAGGGAACTTAGTTTGGCTATTTACAAAAAGGGCACCGATCTGGCCGATGAACGTGGCATCATCATTGCCGACACAAAATTTGAATTCGGTCAAATCGATGATGACATCATTCTGATTGACGAAATTTTAACACCAGATTCGTCGCGGTTCTGGCCGAAGGAAAGCTATCGTCCGGGCGGGGCTCAAAAAAGCTATGATAAACAGTTTGTTCGTGATTATTTAATCTCATTGGACTGGGACAAAAAAGCACCTGGACCCGCCCTGCCCGAAGCCGTTGTCGCAAAAACACGTCAAAAGTATTTGGATGCTTTAATCCAGCTGACCGGCAACAGTCATGGACTCTAAACCATCTAATGATCGCAAAGAAAGCAAATCCATTGTACCGGTTCCCTCAGCCCGTACCGACACGGTTTCACTGACGGATATTGACACTCAGGATGCAACTTATCGCATAACCACCCGCAACCAGCTAGAAGATCTGCTGGATACGATTTCGTCTCTTGGATTGCTGCATCCACCGATGTTGATCGAAAACAGATCCGGTTACGGGGTTGTCTGCGGTTTTCGCCGCATCGCCGCCTGCCGTCAGCTTGGGTGGAAATCGATAAGCGCCATAATCCATGCAGCCGATCAGGATCGGTTCCAAATAGCCCGGCTGGCCATTGCCGACAACAGCCTGCAGCGGCCGCTGAATCTGATCGAGACGTCACGGGCATTGAATTTGCTGGCGGATACAAGCCCGGACCGGCAACAGCTGGAAATGGCAGCACTGGCATTGGGGTTACCGGTCCATCCAGCTGTAGCAACGAAAGTTCAGCAACTCTGCCGGCTGGCGATTCCCATTCAGCAAGGCATTCTATCCGGCAGCATCAATTTGGCGATGGCCCTGGAACTGCGAAAAATGGATGCCAAAGATGCTGAAATGCTCGTTGCGCTTTTCAACCGGCTTAAGCTGGGGTTGAACAAGCAAAGGGAATTACTCTTGTTGGTGACCGAGATCGCCAAGTGCGAAGATACTTCCATCCGGGAATTGATCGACGAACAACCGCTACAGGATATTTTGCAGAACGCGGATCTCGACCGTGCGATTCAACGCCAGCAAATCAGATCTTTGCTGCGACAAAAAAGATATCCAGCCATTACAGAAGCCGAAGCGAATTACCAAAAACAGGTGAGGCAGCTCAAACTCGGCAAGCATATCCAATTGGTTCCGCCCAGAGATTTTGAAGACACCACTTATGCCATGACGCTGCATTTTCAAAATCGACAGGAGCTCAATGACCTGAATGCAAAGATCAATCGTATACTCGAACATCCTGCGCTGGATAAGATACTGAAGCGCTAATCAGCATGCGAATCTCAAAACTCTTTATCAACCGGGAGGTCACCGAGCACCCTTTGACACAATCCATCCAGGCACGTCTGGATGTGCCTGCCATTATCGTTCAAAGTTCGCGGCAGGTGCACGAGATTGTCGCATCGGCGCCGGACCCTGTCCAAAGCGGAAAAGAAATTTTGTATTTATCCCGCAATCAGGGGGCTTTTTTTAAACGCTGCCCGGGCACACGCCACTATACCTGCTGTGATTACCGCATACTGCACATCGGCACTTTTTGCTATATGGATTGTGCCTATTGCATCCTGCAGACCTATTTTCATCCTCCGGTCTTGGAGTATTTTGTTAATCATGAAGATCTTATTGCCGAACTCGATACGGTATTGGCGCACAAAAGCATATTTCGAATCGGAACCGGTGAGTTTACCGACAGTTTGATCTGGACCTTGTGGACCGATGTCGCAAAGTTACTGGTCGATCGTTTTGCCGCTCAGGAGCACGCTGTCCTCGAGCTCAAAACCAAAACAACCGCTGTCGAACAGCTGCAGGATCTAAATCACAATCGCAAGACCATCACGGCCTGGTCGCTGAACACCCCCAAGATTATTCGAACCGAAGAGCGCGGCACTGCCGGCCTTTCCGCCAGGATAGACGCGGCCGCCAGATGTGAGAAATGGGGATATCCGCTGGCCTTTCACTTTGACCCGCTCATTATTTACGATGGCTGTGAACAGGACTACGCCCGTGTTGTCGAAAGCCTGTTTTCACGGCTGTCGGCCCAGAGTATGGTCTGGATCAGCTTGGGAACATTGAGGTTCCCGCCAGCGGTTAAACCGGTGATCCAGAAACGCTTTCCAGATTCAAGAATCGTGTATGCCGAATTTATCAGAGGCTCTGACGGAAAGATGCGGTACTTCAAACCACTGCGAATCAATCTGTATCGCAAAATCATCGGATGCATCCGTGCGCATGCGCCGGATGTCGTCGTTTATCTGTGTATGGAAGATGATGAAGTCTGGCAAAAGACATTGGGTTTTAAGCCCGATGATGCCGGCGGCCTGCCGCATATGCTGGACCTGAGTGCCGTCAAGCACTGTCATCTTACGTTAGATGCTATCCCATAATCAAAAAGTTAGTTGTCCGTTGTTTGTGGTCCGTAGCGCGTGGCCTTTTGTCTCGCTTTTAACCACAACGAACAACGGACTGGAATTCATGCGTATGAAGCTCCGCACAGGGTTATCGTTAGTTTGTTGGTTGATCTTTTTGCTCGGCACCGCGTGTTCAGCCGATACCCATTACCGGGTGAAATGGGTTGCAGACGGCGACACGATTGTGCTGACAGATGGGTCAAAGGTGCGCTACATTGGTATTAATGCGCCTGAACTGCCGCGCGAAGACCATATTGGCGAACCTTACGCCGATGAGGCCAAACGCTTCAATGCTCGGCTGGTCACCAATAAAAACGTGCGCCTGGAATTCGACATCGAACCGAACGATCGCTTCCAGAGACGCCTGGCCTATGTTTTTCTAAAAGATGGCACCTTTGTCAACGCTGAAATGCTTTCACAGGGCTACGCTTATCTGCTGTATGTGCGGCCGAATGTGAAATATCAATCCACCTTGCTTGCTGCTCAGCAGGCGGCGATGTCAACCAAAAAGGGCATCTGGTCAAACTGGCACGAGCAAAGTGCAACCTATATCGGAAACAAGCGATCGCGCCGCTTTCATCTGGATAGTTGCTCATCGGGCAAACGCATCAAACCCCAAAACCGTATCATCTTCAAGAAAAAATGGGATGCTTACTGGGAAGGGTATGCACCGGCAAAACCGTGCCAGCCGGTGTTCACTATTCCAAGAGACTAATTTGATTGCCGATCATTGTAGCAAGTGGTTATTTAGGCCAGGTTTCAAGCATCAGTGGGTTTCAGGTTTCGAGTGTCAGCTCTATGTAGGTTTCAGGTGTTCAGGTGTCAGGACTACGAACTTGATGAAAATCATCAGATTCCGTATGACCTCTTTTTTCTGAAACCTGACACCTGAGCCGACTTAGGCGGAACATGTGAACACTGAAACCTGAAACCTACTTGGGGCCGCTAACCGGCCTTATTCTTGGCTTCGCTTGATTTCTTCGATGATTTTTTCGGCGATCTGAGCGGGCACTTCATCATAATGCGAAAACTCCATTGTAAATATTCCCCGTCCACCGGTCATCGAGCGCAAATCCGAAGCATAGCTTAAGAATTCCGCCATAGGCACCTGGGCATTAATCACCTGATTTTTTCCGGCAGTGTCCATGCCCAGAACTTTGCCCCGGCGGCCATTGAGATCGCCCATGATATCGCCCATGAACTCTTCCGGTGTGGTTACCTGCACTTTCATGATGGGCTCAAGCAGAGTCGGTGTGGCACTCTCGACAGCCT
>JASFGH010000026.1:0-16104 GCA_050123865.1 Desulfobacterales bacterium
GGATTTTAAAGACCTGAATCGGTTGGTTGCAGAGAAGGAAAAAAAGGGCCTTAAAATCTCATTGTGTCTGCCGACCCTCAATGAAGAAAAAACGATTGCCAAAGAAATCATCATTATGAAATCAGAGTTGGTGACCCGCTATCCACTATTGGATGAAATCGTGGTTGTCGATTCCGGTTCAAGCGATCAGACCCGGGAAATCGCGCGGTCGTACGGTGCTGATGTTTATCAGGCTACCGATATTTTACCCCAGCTGGAGCAATTTAAAGGTAAAGGCGAAAATCTCTGGAAGGCGCTCTATATTACCAAAGGGGATATCATCATTTACTTGGATGCCGACATTAAGAACATTCACCATCGCTTCGCGTATGGCCTGCTGGGCCCATTACTACTGTATGATGACATCAAATTCGTAAAAGCCTTTTATGACCGGCCGATTTCAATCGGCAAAAAAAAGATGCGCCCGACCGGTGGCGGCCGTGTCACAGAACTTGTCATCCGACCTCTGTTTTCGCTATTTTTCCCTGAGCTAACCCAGCTCATTCAGCCGCTTTCGGGAGAATACGCCGGCTTTCGCGAAGTTTTTGAACGCATACCGTTTCCTATCGGCTATGGTGTTGAGACCAGCATGAATATGGATATCTACGAAAAGTGGGGCCTTGATGTCATGGCGCAGGTGGATCTGGACCGCCGCATCCATCGGAATCAGGATACCAAAGCTCTGGGCCGGATGGCTTTTGTGATTCTGAAAACCTTTATCAATCGTAAAGTCCGCCTGGGATTAATCGATTTAAAGGACGACCTGTACGATGAAATGATTCAATATAATCTTGTTCATGACCAATATGAACCCGACATTTTTAAAATCGAAGGTCACGAGCGACCTCCGATAATTGAAATCCCCGAATACCGCGAAAAGTTTAAGATTAACCGGCATAAGGTACAAAAATATCAGGAAGCCTGATTGCAAAAAGAATTGGAAATGACCACCGGAAACGATTTAAAGCTCATCGACAACTGCAACCGCCATCTGAACTATCTGCGTGTATCCATTACCGACCGCTGCAATTTGCAATGCCGCTATTGCGTGCCGCAGGAACTCATCCCTAAGCTGTCGCACACAGATATTCTGACCTACGAAGAAATTTTAAGGGTCGTGGGGGTTGCCACCCGTATGGGCATTTCGAAGGTGCGCGTTACCGGCGGCGAACCGCTGGTCCGCAAAGGTGTTTACGAATTTTTACATGAACTGGTGGCCAGCGAAGGCCTCAAGGATGTGTCCCTGACCACCAACGGTGTTTTGCTGCACGATAACCTTGCTAAAATTCGGTCTGCCGGTATATCCAGGATCAATATCAGCCTGGACACCCTCGATCGACAAAAATTTCATGACATCACCGGCTTTGATGAATTTGAACGCGTCTGGCAGGGGATCCAGGGGGCCCATCGAATGGGGTTTTATCCGATCAAGCTCAATATCGTGGCGCTGCGGGGCATAAATGATACGGAACTGGTTGAAATGGCGCGCCTCTCATTACGATTCCCGTTTCACATTCGCTTTATTGAATACATGCCCATTGGTCAGGCTGGTTTTAAACCGGAGTCCCTATTGCTGGTGCCGGAAATAAAAGATCAAATCCGCGTTCTGGGAAATCTGATGCCGGTTCAGGAAGATAGGCATGACGGACCGGCCCAGCGATATCGATATCCGGATTCTGAAGGTGAGGTCGGTTTTATTCCGGCAATCAGCCAGCACTTCTGTAATAAATGCAATCGCCTGCGGTTAACCGCCAGTGGTCAACTCAGACCCTGTTTGTTGAGTGATCATCAGGAAGATTTGAAAAAAGTGCTCCGGGAAGATGGTTCCGACCAGGACCTGGCGGATATATTTATCAGCGCCGTGAATCGCAAACCATCTGATCACAACCTGGTCTCTCAGAAGTCAGCCCACATTTGCGGGCATATGCAGGCCATCGGAGGATAAGAAAAGCCCGGATCGCAGCAGTGGGAGGCTACATTTACTCGCGCACATTCTAGTGGATGCAATCCGGGCTTCAATCGAAAAGCCTGGAAGCAGTTGGTGGTGCTCAAAAAGGATGCCACAACGTATCACAGGCTTATAAAAATCAGCAAATATCAAAACCTGCCCGACAGGTCAAGGTTTATTTTAGCACGGACGCATTTTTTTACCTAGCGAAAAAAAATTAAATTCTTCAATGGAGGGTCTTATGGAAATTACCACCGTAAAAATCGAAAATCCGGACGGACTCAATTTTATCCTGGGCCAATCGCACTTCATCAAAACCGTTGAAGACATCTACGAGGTAATGATTACCACGGTCCCCATGGCTAAATTTGCCGTGGCCTTCTGTGAGGCTTCCGATAAATGCCTGATCCGGCATGCTGCAACCGACGGGGCGTTGCTGGAATTGGCCCAGCAAAATGCGCTCAACCTTTCTGCCGGGCACTGTTTCATTATCTTTATGAAAGACCTGTTTCCCATTAATGTGCTCAATGCAATTAAAAATGTTCCCGAAGTCTGCCGTATCTTTTGTGCAACGGCAAACCCGGTGGAAGTCATCGTAGTGGAAACGGAGCTGGGGCGCGGAATTTTGGGGGTCATTGATGGATTTAGATCCAAAGGCATTGAGAATGATGCGGACATAGAAGTCCGCAAAGAATTCCTCAGAAAAATCGGCTACAAACAATAAGGCTCCCTGATGGGGTTAACACACCGAAAATACTTTAATTCTTATATTCATAAAGGGATGTTTTTTTTCTTTGACATTCGAAGGATTACGGTTTATCTATCTGCTTGAATCCATCCTTTGAATGGTCTCTCGGCCAACACCATACTGTTCAAATAATGCTGTCCTTCAGCAATGTGGCAAGTAGGCTAAAAGGGGGAAAGAATGATAGTTTCCGAGCAACGTGACGCGACGCGTGTGAAACACAAAGCCAACATCCTGCTTGAAAATTTGCCGGCGGGCACCCATCACAAAGCCAAAATGTACAATTACAGCCGCGGCGGTATGTATTTTGAATCTGATTATGCTCCCCTGCCCGGGACTGAAATCTATATCGGCATCGAACGCTCACCGTATGATGCCAGCCCGGACATCTATCGCGTTCAGGTCCGATGGCGACGGGAACTGGCTGCTACAACCTCCCGTTACACTTTCGGCGTCGGTGTCAAATATCATTATCCCATCGAGCCCTAATGCCGCAAAAGCAAGCAATCGGCCGCCTCATCAAACATCAATACCCAGCGACCGGCCTTTTATTCCCATTGCTCCTGCTTGACTGGAAGCAACAAATTATTAAACTATATTCTATTGGTTGACTTTTGGAAACTGTCGATTCGGCAACATACAAACCTATTAGACAGGAAAGGATCGAACATGCAAGTACAAGATTACTGCAAAGCTATGCTGGCAGAGGTGTCTGCGTGGAAAGAAAAACTTGAAGCGATGAAAAAGGTAGCAGACAGTTATAGAACCGAGCAAAAAGAAAAAATACTTCCGCTGATCGGACAGATCGAGCAGGAAGTTGTCAATGCGCAGATGCGCGTGCAGAAGCTAGAATCAGAGTGTCCTTCTGACTGGTCGCCGCTGAAGAATGAGCTCGACGATCTATTCGGCACCATCGGAAGCAGTGTAGACCGCGCCTGGCGAGACCTGGCACCCGGCGAGGTCGGCGGATAGCAATTAACTCGCAAATATCAGGAGGAGGGGTTCTGACCTCTCCTCCGAAGACATCTAGCCAGACCGGTTGCTTTCGCGCACTAATGGCAGGTAATTCCTTAGCATATATGCCTGGCTCAAGCAGCCGGAAGCATCTCTTTCAAAGGTTCTCGTTCAACCCCGTTGGATATCCACTGAAGCGCGGCCCAATCTCGAAGAATTCATGTGACCGTTGCAGCAGCCGGGTCCATTATTTTTCATCCATTCGTCCGGGGGTTTTTCAGATAACGGATCAGCCGCTCTGCGATTGCGGCCGTTGATTGCACAATTCCACGCGCCATACTTGCATCAATGATCTGACCTCTTGTCATGGCTCCCACAGCGTAAATCGAATTTGATTGTTTTTCCTTATGAGTAGTCTCTCGTCGAATGATGAAATGGGTTCGGGGATCGATCCAAACACTTCCAGTTTGGCAATGATGTAAATTCGATTGTTTTTGCTTGGCTAGCGGTTTGCGTTGTTTTTCTCCGGGTTGAACATGCTGTGTTTCTTCAATTTGAACAATACGCCGTTTCAGTAAATTCTTCATTAATAACGAAGGATCTGACTGAATGGATTTGGCCTGCCCGCGGGCATCAACAACATAGCGATACGTATCCCGTTGTCGGTTCCCGTCACGATTCGGGTAATAAAATTCGTAAACCCTCTTTGTATCATTTTTAACAAACTGGTAGTCTCTTCCCAGCTTGACGACCTCAACAAGTCCGCAGCGCATAAGAGCCAGCATTTTTTCAGCATTGATGGCCGGCTGAGTGGCAGCATGGGCAAACAAAACCGGGGTATATTCTTTATCGAAATACATTCTGTCTTCCAACGATAGTTTCAAATAAATTTCTCTGACCATATCGAAAGACTGATAAAGCACCGTTTGCCAGAGCAGTTCACCTTCAGGCCCATCTCCATTTCTCGCATCTTCCAAATATTGCTGTAAGAGATCGGCAGGGGTGCGAGTCGGATTGACAACTGCTTGCCAATCGATGCTGCGTCCATATGCAGCTTTCAGTTCACGGTTTAATAAATCAAAAACAGCTTCGAGCTTTAAATAGCCCTGATTTTCAGCAATCAAGCTTTTCAGATTTGCGCGCGTCAGAAACGTGTTGCGGTAGGTTCCCATCTTGCCTCTGACTTTCGGCAACAATCCCCTTCTAGAATAAAGCACAAACCGTCTTGGGTTCGCCGGCGGCACAAAAACCAGTTCATTGGCATCATCCCGTATAAAATCACCATTTGAAGTGAGTGTTAAGACAACCTCGATGGCACTTAAGCTGGTCCCAATTACAGCGATCTTTTCACCTTGCGGAATCTTTCGGAGCAAGTTGTTCGCCGGCCAAGGTGAAGGAAAGTATGTGGCTGCCTCCATTTTTTCAAACCAATGGCCTGTGGCAAGCAAGACGCGATCAGCAACACATAAAAAAGTTGATCCGGTTCCAAGGTGCTTAACGGTCAGACGAATGTTATCGGGCGTTTCCTCTAAATCGATAACTTCAGATTGCGGATGAAGATCGACTGTCAGACCCAGTTGTTGTGTTCTTTGATATGCTTCTTGGAATTTTTCTTTCAGATACGCGCCCATTATCGCACGAGGATAATGGTTGCATCGATCCGGGCTAACAGAGGCATCTTGAGAAAGTGGAAAAAATTCTTTGAGATGATGCTGATGATCGGTCACCCATTCCTGAAAATCAGCAGGATTAGTTAACCGAATACCCATGTCCTTGGCGCACATGTTCGTTATGTGAAAGGGCATGACATTGCGATCACAATGCGGAAAGCCGGGTCCGAAGGTGTCTTGTTTTTCAAAAATCTGAATGTGAACCTTTGGGAGGTTTGCCAGATCCTTATCATTTTCTTGCCGCAATTTTTCGGCAAATTGATACAGCATGCTAGTTGCCGCCAATCCGCCGCCGATTATGGCAAAAGTGAAGCCCATTTAAACCTTGATTCTAACCTGATATTCCCCTGTTTACAAAAGAGTGGCCCGCATGACGGTAATGGCCTGACCACAAAGGTAAACCCGTTCATTACCGACCCGCACCTTGACCACACCGCCTCGCTTGGATGCCTGATAACCGATGAGCTCGTTTTTGCCGAGCTTTTTAGCCCAGTAAGGGCCCAGGCAACAGTGCGCCGAACCGGTGACCGGATCCTCATTAACGCCGGCTGCCGGCGCAAAGAAACGCGAAATAAAATCATATTGATCCATATCCGAAGGGCTGGTGACAATAAAGCCGCGTCCGCTAACGTCGCTGAGCAGAGAAAAGTTGGGCGCCATTTTACGAACAATTTCGGCAGAATCAAATTCTAAAAGAAAATCAAAACGATTTTTACCCACATACCGGGCGTCGGCGCCAAAGGCCTTGAAGATATCACTCGGGAAATCCGCCTGGGTTTCAGGCTCGGCCGGAAAGTCCATCTCGATCCAGGCGTCTTTGCGCACGGCGCTCAGCTGGCCGCTTCGGGTATGAAAACATGCCGGGCTGTCCGGCGCCAGAACCCCCTGTTCCCACAGAATATGGGCACTGGCCAGGGTGGCATGCCCGCACAATTCCACTTCGACCGCAGGCGTAAACCAGCGCAGTTGAAAGGTGTCATTTTGTTTGACCAAAAATGCGGTTTCAGATAAGTTCATTTCAGTGGCCACCAGCTGCATCCAGCGTTCGTCAGCCGGTTCCGACAACACGCAAACACCTGCCGGATTACCGCCAAATGGTCTGTCCGTAAATGCATCCACCTGAAATATCTCCTGACCCATCAATCCTCCTTTTTGCATAGAAATTAATAAGAGTTGTGTTTAACCATGGCGGTTTTCATTCGATCCAACGCTGTATTAAGCAGCTTGCGCTGGCAGCCGAAATTAAGGCGCACGAATCCGGGCCCGTCAAATTCAATCCCATCCTGCAGCCCCGCTCCGGCATCTTCAAAAAACCGGACCGGATCCGGCAAACCCGCGGTCCGCACATCAATCCAGGCCAGATAGGTGGCTTCAATCGGAGCCATTGAAAGCCGAGGCATATCGGCAATGGCACGCGCAACCGTATCCCGGTTACCCCGCAGGTATTTTAGCAAGGCGGCATGCCAGTCGGCGCAGTTCCGATAAGCCGCTTCGGCAGCCGCGTATCCCATCGCATTTACAAGCGGGACAATGCCTGCGGTCGCTTTGATAAAGCGCCGTCGCAGTTTTTTTTCGGATATGACCGCAAAGGCACATCCCAGGCCGGGCAGATTAAACGTTTTACTGGGCGACATCAGGGTAATCGTTCGCTCCGCGACGGCCGCATCAAGGGTTGCCGTCGGAATGTGATTTTTTTTACCGTCCAGAATCAATTCGCAATGAATCTCATCGGAACAGATAACAATATCGTATTTTTCACAAATGGCCGCCAGGGTGTTGAGTTCATCACGGCTAAAGACACGTCCGACCGGGTTATGCGGGTTGCAGAGCAAAAACAACCGTGTGTTGGGTGTTATCGACTCTTCCAGCCGATCGAAATCAAACGCCCAATGATTGTCTGTTTCCTGCAGGGGCACTTTAAGCAAACGGCGCCTGGAGTTTTGGGGAGCGGTCAGAAAGTGCGGATAAACCGGCACTGCCGTCATGACATCGTCATTGTCTTCACCGACAGCCCGGCAGGCCACGTTAAAGCCGGTCACCAGACCGGGCAACCACACCAGCCACTCGGGTTGAATCGACCAGTTAAAATCAGCCGCAAGCTTTTCGACCACAAGGGTTTTTAGACTTTCAGGCGCGACCGTATACCCAAAAACTCCGTGGGCAATCCGCTGCTGCAAGGCCTCAATAACAGCCGGCGGGGAACAAAAATCCATATCCGCCACCCACAGCGGAATAATATCCCGGTCCTTATATTTGTCCCATTTCATACTGGCAGTGTTGCGCCGCTCGGCCGGTATGCTGAAATCAAAACAAGCGTCTTTTTCCACAGTCTGTTGTCCTTCTTTCTGATGGTATTGCCAAATGAAATGGTATTCTTTGCTGTCCCCGGTCAGATCATCATTGGATTGACAGCGTCTACCTGCAAATACGCATCCCTATGACATATGGAGGTTATCCGTCCAAACCACTGCACCCAGCCGATCATAATCTGCGGCTAAATCCCGAACGATCAGGGGTGCAAAAAAAATAGCCTGTAGTGTTTTCCGGTCGTCAGCCGAGGGTAGCGGCATTATTAAGATCGGCTTTTTTTAGTTCTCAAAAGTGAATCGTAGGCATGGGTTAATTCAACAAACTTTTCCTGATCTCCGCCTTTATCCGGATGAAGTTCCCGGGCTCTGCGCCTGAATATGCGGCTCAGCTCCTGCCGGCCCATTTTTTTAAGCGCATTTTCGGTTTCATCAAAAATCGCGCTGGCTTGCTTCATTGAGGTCGAAACGGTTTGAGATGGAAATCGATGGCCTCGCCGGCTGTTGATGAAATTGCGGATATAATCTTCCACCCAGGATCGGGGGGCAAAATCGTAATCGTAAAACATAAACAGATACCGCGTTAAGTATTCATGCAACCATCCGTCGGTTGCCATGCCGGTCCAAAACACGGCATCATCGTTCAATTTGCAAATTTCGTCGATAAAATACGCATCGATATCACTTTGCTTTAAAAACTGTGGTTTCTTGGCGGCAAACGATTGGCTGAAGAACCGATTGATGTCGAAAATAACATAGGCATAGGCTTTATGCTCCCGGGGATTTAATTGCCGTTCCATTTCCATGAATTGCTGTTCAAGCTCATCCCTGGATTTATGGCGCAGAATATCGAACACCTTTTCGGGCATTAGCCATAGGTAGCCCTGCTCCATGCGGCCAAATTTTAAATAATGCAGCCGGCGCTTATCGAAATTATGCACCGGCAAGTCGGTTTTGACGGAACCGCGAGGCGCCTGCTTTTGTGGCGACCGCCGGCCTCTGTTACGAAAATGTTCCAAGGCATGTTGAATGCGCGGTTTTAGAAACGGCCAGAATATATCCTCGAGGTCATCCGCCTGCAGGTTGACGCCGCGAGCCTCTAAATGGTCCTCTAAATCAGGATTAATATAAAAAGCGTTTCCTCCTGGGTAGATAATGTGCTCACCCGGGCTGGTTCCCAGATCAAATAGTTCGCGACTCAGGTAATGATTGCCGTCCCAGTAGGATTCGCGGATGTAATAATGCGGCGCACCGTCGATGATTTTGTAGGCTAGGTACATTCCTTTTATTTCCTCTCACGAGCATTATTCAGCTTTTTCCAATCTATCGGTTTTAAAGCCACAGCGGGGGTCAGTGCGCATGCTCAGAGGACAGAAGTCAGAAGTCAGAAAATTAAAATAGGAAAATAAAGCACCCATCTGACCTCTGTTTTCTGTCATCTGACATCTGTCTTCTTGCCGACCTCCCAGGCACGGCCCACAACCGCTCCCAGTCTCTGGTGATGAGAGTTTAAAACCAATACTAGGTGAATGCTGAGATGCCTGTTATCTCCTGCCCGATAATCAGCGTATGCATACTGTCTGTTCCTTCAAGGGCACTAATCGCCTCCAGGTCACATAAATGACGGATGACCTGGTGATCGGCCAGGATGCCCCTTGCACTAAGAATATCACGCGCAATGCGGGCAATCTTAATAGCTTCGCGCACATTGTTCATTTTTGCCAGCGATATTTGGGCCGGGCGGGCCTGGTGGGTGTCCAGCAGTCGCCCCAGATGGTGATTGACAAGCTGTGCCTTGGTGATTTCCACCAGAATGCGGACCAGTCGATCCTGAACCAGCTGATAACCGGCAATTGCTCGATCGAATACCTGTCGCCTGAGAGCAAAGGCTCTGGCTGCCTGATAGCATGCGACAGCAGAACCAACGGCACCACAGGCAACGCCGTAGCGCGCAAAATTGAGACATTCGAAAATGGATTTAAGCCCTTTGGCACCCGGCAAAATATGATCCGCATCAACGGTGCAGTCCTTCAATTCGATCAGAGCTGTCGGTGATGTTCGATATGAAAACTTGCGTTGGATCGGCGTTGCATGAAACCCGGGTCTATTGGTTTCCACCACAAAGCCTCGGATGTCTTCATCACATTTGGCCCAGATAATGGCCACCTTCGCAATGGTGCCGTTGGTTATCCACATTTTTTTGCCATTCAAGACATACTCGTTTTGATTTTTTTGAGCCCGCGTTTCCATCCCGCCGGAGTTTGAACCAAATCCCGGCTCAGACAGGCCAAAACAACCGATGACATTGCCCCGGGCCATCTCGGGTAACCATTTCTCGCGCTGTTTTTCAGAGCCGAATCGATAAATGGGAAACATCACCAGGGAATTTTGAACCGAAAACATCGCCCGCAGGCCACTATCACAGCGGCTCAATTCCTGACAGATAAGCCCGTAAACGGTATGACTGCTCTGGCTGCAACCGTACCCGTCCACGTGAACACCAAAAAGGCCTAACTCGGCCAATCGGGCAATCAGGTGCATGGGGAAAGTCCCTTTGTCAAAATGCTCGGCGATGATGGGCATACATTCCTGTTCCACAAATGCCCTCACCGTATCCCTGACGGTCTTTTCTCCTTTGCTGAGCAATAAGTCGATCTCATAAAAATCAATATTTTCCGCTGCCATCATTACAATTCTCCGCTTTGTTTAAGATTGCGCATCAATATCATAAGTCCCCGATAGAAAAAGAGCAACCATTCCGAGCGATTGCCGATGGCACTTCTTGTTTTTCTTTCTTAAATGGTTAACATCACTGATAGCAGGTAAACCACTGATTCTGTCACCCAGAGTATGGAGGACATCATGAGACAGCGCCAGCTGGGAAAATCGGATATACAGGTTTCATCGATTATCATGGGACTGTGGCAGGCCGGTAAGGAAATGTGGGTGGGTATCGATGATAAACAGACGACCGCCGCAATTCGAGCCGCTTATGAAGCCGGCATTACCACTTTCGATACGGCCGAAGCATACGGTAAAGGGCATTCGGAGCAGGTACTGGCATCGGCACTATCCGATATCCGTGACAAGGTCATTTATGCCACCAAGGTATTTGCCAACCACCTGAAATATGACCAGGTCCTGCAAGCCTGTGACCGCTCCCTCAAAAACCTGCAAACCGATTACATCGATCTTTATCAAATCCACTGGCCGTCGGATTCATTTGGCTTTGATGCGGTGCCTATTGCGGAAACAATGGAGGCGCTGAATGCGCTCAAGGAACAGGGAAAGATCCGATCGATGGGTGTATCAAACTTTTCACGCTCTCAGCTACAGGAAGCCCAGCAATACGGACAAATTGACAGTCTCCAGCCGCCATATTCACTTTTCTGGCGACACGTGGAAAAAGATTTAATGCCATACTGTATTGAAAACGAAATCACGATTCTGGCCTACTCACCCATGGCCCAGGGGTTTTTGACGGGTAAGTTCGGTCCGGATCACATTTTTGAGAAGGAGGATGTCCGGGCAAAGAATAAGCTGTTTCAACCGCAAATGTATAGCCGGGTTCAGCAGGCACTTTCCCGGCTGGAGCCCATCGCACAGCAAAAAGGGGTCACGCTGGGCCAATTGGCCTTAGGCTGGGTTATTTCACATTCAAGGACCTGTGCCATCGCTGGCGCCCGCAACGCCGATCAAGCCGCAGGCAACGCCGCGGCAGGCACGATTGCATTATCGGAACAAGAATTGGCCGAGATAGATGAAATCGGTCACGGTGTTACCGATTTTCTGGATGACGATCCGGTGATGTGGAATTTCTAGCATTTAAACGGGTAAAAGTGGTGATAGCAGTATCCCTGCGGGTCTCCCCATTTCATCTCCGTATCGATTAAGCATTGCCCGATCATCTGTTTGGATACTTCTTCGTAGTCCGGTCTTTGCTCTTCTATTCCTTTACAATCCATACAAATCGCCTGATGATCATAAACCGATAAAATACGGAGGTCATCGTCGCCAATTTGTTTTTCGCAATGGGTACATTGTATGGCGCAGGTTAGCTGCTCTACCCACTCGTCTGCCATCATATATATTCTCCTTATAAAAAAATAATCTTAATGGAGCGCTTCAAATAGTTAATAACCCAATTGGCTATTTCTTTATATCATTGACCAAATCTTTTATAATAGCAACAACATTTCGCCCCCGTTCGCGCGCAATCCGGTGGGCGTCAGTTACAATCTGCAATGCCTGAGTTTTAAGCTCGGCTTCACAGGGTAATGGTTTGCCCAGCTTCTGGTAGCGCCAGGCAATAAATCGCATCGCCAGATGCTCTTCCTGCTGTCTAAAGAAACCCACTTTTCCAACTCCCCAATTCTCAAGGACTTCCACCACCTTAAACCTGACACCTGAACACTGAAACAAGCAACCGCTATGATGACGCCGCTTGTCGATTGCAGATCTTTAATACCAGCCTGTCCAGAATGAGTTTAGGATCCTGGCTGCTTGTTTTGAGTTGAACGTCGGTTTCGTTTAACAGGTCAACGGCGGCTAAAAGTTCATTTTTTGTAAAATGAGCTGATTTTTTTAACAGCTGGTAAACCGGATAACCACTTTTGGGATTTCTGGCAAGCACTAAATCGGTTTGAATCTTCTTTATTTTCTTTCCGTTGCCGCGCGTAACATCTGTCGCGGCATCTTCGGGCCCCAATGCGGCCCGCTCCCATTTTTCAATTGTCTGCCGCAATGATTGATCATAGTCTACAACAGACGGCAGTATATTTTGCTGAAAAACAGTGTAGGAAACACCGGCTTGCCAGCCTTTGGCCTGTGGGCTGCCGCTATAATCCTTGGCCAAAATCAATCTTCTGATCTGATTCACAATGGCAGCCAGAATCTGCAGGGGATGAAATCCGGCGGTCAGAAGCGAATTCAGATAAAAAAGGGCCTTTGACACCTGACGGTCTGCGATGGCATTGGTCAGGTCGTAAATCGGGTCCTGCTTGGTACGCTTTAAAACCGAGGTAACATCTTTTGCCGTAATCGCATCGCGTTGGCCGACATATTCCACTAATTGTTCAAGATTGCTGCAAAAAGTCCTCAAATCAAAGCCTGTCATATCCAGCAGGGCTGCATAGGCACTGTTGTCCATTTTTTTTTTAACCGGCGCCAGGATTTCGGTCATTTTTTTCCGTAGGACATCCTCCTGTGCCATCCGGTCAGTCCGGCGGTCTCCCCTGGGAACCCGACAGTCGATGACCACCCCCAGTTCCTTCAACACCTCATAGAGACCCAGACGCCTGTCGACCATTTCAGTAGTGATAACCAGGTGGTTGTTTGACGGAAACCCCTTTTTGATCGCTTTTTGTAGTGCGCCGGCATGGTCTGACGCTGCGGGTATCTCCAGTTGATTCTGACGGCAGTATTCGACAAGATCGTCGAACCAGGCTTCGCTTTTTATTACATCAGTCGCAAATGCTAGCGTTTTGTAGCGGTTGGCTGGATCGACATCTTCAAATGACAGGTTTAAATTGCCCATCAAACTTAAAAGGTATTTAGCAGCCTTGCTTTTATTGTCATCATCATAGGCATTTTTCGAGTTTTCGATCAGCCGCATTTTATCCTGCGTAGCATGAAATATTCTGGATTCCAGCAAGGCGACGACCTTGGTACCCGGCAGGAGCGAAAACGTGTTGACCCGCTCAATCGCATCATAGACATTCTCGGAGACACCTTCCATCGGATCGTAGTTTGCCAGGCGGTTCTCCCCGGGAAGTAGTGCATTCAGAAGTTCACCGTAGGCTTCTTTGACCAGCATCTCCTCACCAAAAAAAAGGTACACCGGTGCAAACTGCTTCTCGGGATCAGCGGTTAAATCCTTCAGATATTTGGATAGCAATTGATGATTGATTTCCGGCATTGCACAAGGGCTGTCAATTGATTGTTGTCTGTCATCCGTTGCAGGCAAACAGAGGGAAGTGGGCCACGATCCTTCAACCCTGTCAGCCGGCACAAAACTCACAAAGCAGAATTAAACCCATTTCGGACCGGCCATCGAGCAGCCGGCATCCTGCCGGCGACCGGATGCCGGCTGCTAGTCCGGCATCTTCTTAAACACGAGGTGAAATAAAAATATGCCAATGCCGATGGAAATAGCGCTATCGGCAACATTAAACGTCGGCCAGTGCAAGTTGCCCAGGTAGAAATCCAGAAAATCGACCACCCTGCCGAATCGAATTCGGTCAATCAAGTTACCAATGGCACCGCCAAAGATCAAAGCAAATGCCGCCGAAAGCCAGGCATAATGTTCCGGTGTCTTTTTGTAGAAATAAAATATTAAGCCGACAGCCAAAGATGATATGAATAAAAAAATAATGCTTCGCATGACCGGGCTAAGATTCGCCATCAGCCCGAAAGCACCACCCGGATTATGAATATGGGTGAGGTTAAAAAAACCATCGATTACCGGAAGGGTTGCGTTCAAGGGAATAGACCGTAAGACAATTTCTTTGGTGGCTTGATCCAGAAAGATGATTGCGCCGGCGATGGCAGCCAGCTTGACGTATTTGTTTTTCAGCATGGTTATTAATCGTTCTCGTCGTCGTTCTCGTTCTCGTCGTCGTTCTCGTTCTCGTCGTCGAGTGATATCAGATAATACTCTCCATAAACTGATGCCTTTCGATTACGAGGACGAGAAGGAGTACGATTACCTATTCCATCTCGGATAATGCTTTGAGACACCGTTCGCAAATCGAGGGTTGTTCGCTGTCCGAGCCAACCGAGGTCTCATAAACCCAGCAGCGTTCGCATTTTTTACCGGGTGCGGCCTCGATCTTGATGGCCAGCCCCTCAATATTTTCACTGACAAAGCTGTCATCCAGCTTTTGGTCATTGAGCAAAGACACGTTTGAAACGATAAAAATAAATCTTAAATTTTCTGCATACGGTTCAAGGACGCCAAATAAGTCATCTTTTACGGACAGAATTACGGTTGCATCGAGGGGATGCCCTATTTGTTTCTTTGCCCGCGCCTCTTCCAGCGCCTTGGTTGTCTCGGCGCGCACTTTCAACAGCATACCCCATTTTTCAGCCAGGGGCTCATCTTTCCAACGTGGATTTGCTTCAGGTAAAAGGGTGAGGTGAACACTTGATAGTTTATCACTGTGTTCGGGCATGTGCGCCCATATTTCTTCAGCTGTAAATGGGAGAAGCGGTGCCATCAGCCGAACCAGTGCGTCCAGCAGGTAGTACATGACCGACTGCGCGCTTTTACGCGCCCTGGATTTGGGTGGCGAGGTATACAAGCGGTCTTTGAGAATATCCAAATAAAACGCAGAAAGGTCAAGCGTGCAGTAATTGTGAAGCGCATGATAGATGGTATGATATTCATACCGATCGTAGGCTTTAAGCGTTTTTTCGACAATGGACTGCAACTTGTGCAGGGCATAATGATCCAGCTCAGGCATGGCTTCATATGATACCTGATCGGCAGCCGGGTCGAAATCAAACAGGTTGCCCAGCATGAACCGACAGGTGTTGCGGATGCGTCGATAGGCATCACTGAGCTGTTTTAAAATATTTTCAGAGATACGGATGTCTTCGCGGTAATCGGTTGCCGACACCCACAGCCGCAAAATTTCAGCGCCGTATTTTTCAATGACCTCACTGGGGGCGACCACATTTCCCAGCGATTTAGACATTTTGCGGCCCTCGGCATCCACAACAAATCCGTGGGTTAACACGGCTTTGTAAGGTGCCTTTTTACGGATCCCCACAGCGGTCAGCAATGAACTGTGAAACCAGCCACGGTGCTGGTCGCTGCCCTCCAGATATAAATCCGCCGGCCATTGCAAATCCGCTCTGGGCTCGAGCACTGCCGCGTGGCTGACACCCGAATCAAACCAGACGTCCAGAATGTCATTTTCCTTGACAAATGATTTACCCCCGCAGGCTGCACAGGCAACACCATCGCCAAGAAAATCGTCAATATCTTTTTCAAACCAGACGTCGGCACCGTGCTGCTCAAATTCAGAATAGACCTTGCCCATGACCTTGTCATCCAGCAGGATTGCATCACAGTCTTTGCAGTAGAACACCGTAATGGGAACCCCCCAGGCCCGTTGCCTTGACACACACCAATCCGGACGGTTTTCGATCATGCCGTAAATGCGCTCGCGGCCCCAGTGCGGAATCCAGGTCACCATGTCGATCGCTGCCAGCGAATTTTGACGCAGGCCGGTTTTGTCCATCGAAATAAACCATTGCGGTGTAGCCCTGAAAATAACCGGTTCCTTGCAGCGCCAGCAATGCGGATAGTTATGCTCAATCTGGCCCTCGGCTACCAGCGCTCCAATATCCGCGAGCTTTTTGTTGATATTTTTATTGGCGTCAAAAACAAATTGGCCATTGAAAAAAGCGACGTCATCGGTAAAACATCCGTTATCA
>JASFGH010000027.1:0-16048 GCA_050123865.1 Desulfobacterales bacterium
TCTGGAAACATGGCACGGGCTTTAATGATTGCCAATCCGGAGAACGCCATAATTGAAGCGCTCAAGCAAGTTTGCCGGTTCGGATCCACTGAAACGGCTACACGCTGTAATGCGATACAAATGCTTTGGCCGGTGCCAACAGAGATCTTGTTTGCAAAACGTTGTCAGTAACCAAAGCACCTACCGTCCTATTCGCCCGACCTATAGTGGTTGTCAAAAAAGGGTTCTCATTGCGGAACGCTTTTTTGCTACAACACTTATGCCACCATCCTTTTTTGGGTACATTAATATGACAAGCGGTATAAATCCAATCGAGCCAGTCTGACTTACGATCAAAGCACGCTGGTTTAATAACGATGCCTGCAAAAATGAAGAAAAATGAATAGAGCGTTTGGACCAAGCTATCTTAGACCTTATGAATAACCCAAAAAAGACTCAATGAACGACCTGTATCGGAACGCTATTATAAAAAAAAACGCTCTATAAGCCCACTGCAATATTCAATTGACACTTGCCCGCTGTTTCAATTACGGTATCACATCCTCAATACAGCAGGTGGATCAATCAAACATGGATAACGCTCAATTTCGGCAGATTATTGCAGCCGAACATGGGTACCATACCCCGGTTCGACGGCGACTGCTGGCCAAGCATCTCCCGGGGTGGCCGGGATTTATTTTTTATTCCCGAATTGCGCTGGCTTTTCTTAAAGAAGGTCTGGCGGGGCGCCGCGGAGCTCTCAACAACGAAAGATGGCTGCGCGCATCTTTGAGTTGTATGAAGGCCGTCGAATCAGCCGGCGGTCGCCTGACCGTTTCGGGTCTTGAAGGACTCAGCTCCCATAAGGGCCCGCTGGTCTTTATCGCCAACCACATGAGCATTCTTGAGACCGTCATTCTGCCGTCATTAACCCTGCCTTTCAATGACGTCACTTTTATCATCAAAGATGAGTTACGGCACTATCCGGTGATCGGCTGGGTGATGCAATCCCTTGATTTTATCGCCGTTCACCGCAAAAATCCTCGCGAGGATTTGAAAATCGTCTTAAACGAAGGCCAGCGCCGAATTCAAAAAGGGTGCTCGGTTGTCGTTTTCCCGCAGGCCACCCGTAGCACGACGTTTGATGTGAAAACATTCAACACGCTGGGTGTAAAATTAGCCCGAAAGGCAGGCGTACCCGTGGTGCCGGTTGCACTGAAAACAGATTTGCACGGCAGCGGCCGTTGGCTAAAAGATATCGGACCGATTCATCCGGACCGGCCGATTTATTTCAGGTTTGGCAATCCCATCCCGATCACCGGCAACGGCCAGGCTGCCCATCGGCGTGTGGTGGAGTTTATCGCGAATAATCTAACCTCCTGGGGTGTCGATGTTCGGTCTCATCCGGATTAAAGGCTGCCGGCCTCTTGCTCATTGCTTCTGGCTGCTTATCCGTCCTCTGTTTTCTGATACTCAGCGAACACATTCCAATTGACAGACCCGCTATTTTTCGTTAACCTTTCTCATTTTTGTAGTTAACCAATAGCGGGTTTTAAGCATGAAGCGCCGGATTCTTGAAAACCTGAGAACGAAAGAGGGCGCCGTTTCCGGACAGGCCCTGAGTGCCCAATTGGGTATATCGCGGGTATCGATCTGGAAGCATATACAACAACTCCAGGCGCTGGGATATGAGATTACGTCATCGGCCAAAGGGTACCACCTGAAAAATTCCCCGGACGTTCCCTATCCATGGGAATTTACGGGGCGGGAATCCAAAATCGTATATCATGCGCAATTGGCTTCTACGATGGATGCGGCCAAAGAATTGGCGCGGAAGGGCTGCCCTGATTTTACAACTGTTATTGCCGGGCGCCAGACAAGTGGTCGCGGTCGCCTGGATCGATTATGGTCTTCTGAAAAAGGCGGGCTGTATTTTACGATAGTTTTAAGGCCCGACCTGCCGCCGGTCTTAAGCTATAGGGTGGGTTTTTTAGCATCGCTGACACTTGCTAGAATATTGAATGAGATGTTTGGCATAGACGTCAGAGTTAAATGGCCCAATGATCTTTTGGTTGACGAGTGTAAGATCTGCGGCATGCTCTCTGAATTGGAGACTGAGGCGGATCGGGTAATGTTTATCAATATCGGCATCGGCCTCAATGTCAACAATAATCCGCCAGCGGTTAAACCGGCGGCGACATCGCTGAAAACGATTTTGGGGCGCAGGGTATCCCGAAAAGCGATACTCTCCCGCTACCTTGATTCATTTGAAGCACAAACGCAAGCGGCTGCATATGACGATGTGATCGAACGCTGGAAGCAATTTACGGTAACTTTGAATCGGCATGTTCGGGTGGTAACGACCCGGGAGACTTTTACGGGTAAAGCAGTTGATGTTGACGATACCGGTGCTTTGATACTGAAAAATGCTGATGGATCTCTGAAAACGATATACTACGGGGATTGTTTTCATCAGATCAGCTAATCAGCTGAAACATTGCATATTAATAAATAGATGCCTATTTCGGACAAGGTATTTAACCACGAAAACACGAAATTTACGAAGCACGAAATATTATTTTTTGGGTTTTTCGTGTTTTTCTTCTTCCGTGCTTTGGTGGTGATTAAATCCTTTAAAATCAGGTTTGTCCAACCAATATCTGCGTTTTAAGAAGGATCGCAAAATTGGATTCGTCGAATCAATTGCGGATGATGGTGTATGCCGCTTTATTTGCCGCCCTAACAGCGGTGGGCGCTTTTCTGTCCATTCCCATCGGTCCGGTCCCCATTGTGTTGCAGAATATGTTTGTTTACCTGGCCGGTCTGCTGCTGGGCAGTCGTTGGGGGCTGGCAAGTGTCGGTGCGTATCTGCTGGTCGGCGCAGTCGGGTTGCCGGTCTTTGCCGGCGGACTCGGTGGTATCGGTCGATTTGTCGGGCCGACCGGCGGGTACCTGATCGGATATCTGCCAACGGTTTTTCTCATCGGTAAAATAGCGCACAGAGACGCTCCGCAAATCATAACCGACGTGCTGGCAATGATCTGCGGGACTCTGGTTCTGTATGCCTGCGGGGTTACATGGTTGAAAATTGTCAGCGGTATGCCTCTGGGCAAAACGCTGGCGCTGGGCATGTATCCCTTTCTGATCGGAGACGCCGCAAAAATAGCGGCTGCGGCTGCCATTGCCAGAGCCCTGCGGCCAATCATAGGGGTTTCGGGTCACGCATCTCGAGTTACAGGTTAAATTCAGAATAGGCGCAGGTCATGTCATTTCTTCAATAGCGATTTGAATCGATGAGGATTATTTCACCACGAAAGCACGAAATATCGAAAACACGAAAATTAGAACAATTTAAGATTTCGTGCTTTTTTGATTTCGTGTTTTCGTGATTGGATTTTACGATTTTGCATCCGTAAAATGAAAGTTTAAATTCCTGATATAAAATAACACTGAAAGGGGAAAATGGATATCATTGAAGTTAAAAACCTCACCCACCGTTTTTCAGACGGCACGCTGGGCCTTGATCAGATTAACCTGCGGATTGAGGTCGGTGCCTTTGTGGTTCTGGCCGGGCCTAACGGCTCCGGCAAAACAACCCTCATTCGACACCTGAACGGATTGCTGCGGCCGACGGCCGGCTGTGTTAAAGTGGCCGGCGTTTCGGTACAAAAGGATCTGATGCGGGCCCGGCGGGTAGTGGGCATGATGTTCCAGGATGCCGACAGCCAAATCGTCGGTGAAACCGTTTATGCCGATGTGGCATTTGGCCCTGAAAACCTGCGGCTTGATCCAGATCAGATCCGCAAGCGCGTGACGCTAGCGTTGGAGGTCGTCGGGTTGACGGAATTTACCGATCAGCGACCTCATTTGCTGTCCGGAGGCGAAAAACGCCGGCTTTCGATTGCGGGCATTTTAGCGATGGAACCCAAAGTGATTGTCTGCGATGAACCTTTTACCAGTCTGGACTACCCCGGCGTCAAACAGGTTCTCAAACAGATTCTCGCTCTGCATCAGGCCGGCCATACCATTGTGGTCATTACGCATGATTTGGAAAAGGTGCTCGCCCATTGCGATCGCCTGATCATTATGCAAAAGGGGAAAATCGTGCGAGACGGCCTCCCTGCAGAAATCCTGGCTGACATTGAAACGTTTGGTGTCAGAGCCCCATGTGCTTCTCAGCTGGGAATGGAGGTACGCTCATGGCTGAACTGACAAGTTTTAGCTTCCATCCAGGAACCTCTGTGCTGCACGAATTGGATGTTCGCTTTAAAATCCTATTTTTGATTCTGATCAGTTTCAGCAGCCTCGGGGGTGGATTCATTGGACTCGGCGTGCTATCCGCCCTGCTGACAGCACTCATTATTCATTCCCGTCCACCGCTTAAATCCAGTTTGAAGGAATTTCGGTTTTTTCTGGCTCTGCTTTTGCTGATTTTGATGGCCCGCATGTTGACCACGCCCGGTGCGGTTTTGATCGAAATCAGAGCCATTGCCATTACGCGGCAGGGAACACTTTCCGGCCTGCTTATTTGTTGGCGGTTGTTCATTATTGCAATGTTTGGATTTCTGTTTGTATTTTCAACTCCTTCCGGGCAGATCAAGGCAGCTGTCGAATGGTTTTTAAAGCCGTTCCGATGTATACCCGCTAAACACATTGCCACCATGATGGGCTTGATCGTGCGGTTTATCCCTGTCATTCTCAACCAGGCTAAACAAACCGCTGAAGCACAGCGGGCCCGCTGCCTGGAAAACAGGAAAAATCCGTTATATCGAATCATACGGCTTTCAATACCGCTGATCCGCAGAACCTTTGAACAGGCCGACCGGCTAATCATTGCCATGGAAGCCAGATGCTATTCTGAAAACCGCTCGGATCCAACCTTAACCGTAAACCGAATCGACTGGATTGCACTTTTTATGTTAATCGTTATGAGCATATGGATTATGAGCATTTAGGGCGTTTGTGTATTAATGTTCCGTTAGATTCACTTTTTTGAGTCTTCTTTGGATTATTAATAACGTCCAAGAAAGCTTGGTCCAAACGCTCTAATTGACAGCGGTGAAACACTATAGTAAGGCCTACACCGGATATTATGCTCCACCAGCTCACGCGTGCGCCATTTTAAGGTGTCTGGATGAAGGCTTCATTATCTTTACGACCCTAATTGCAGGAGGGGATTTTTTGAAAATCATTATTGTCGGCGCAGGTCAGGTCGGGTTTCATATTGCCAGTCATCTAGCGCTGGAAAACAAGGATGTGGTGGTGCTCGATAAAAACCTGGAAGCGACTCGACGAGTATCAGACCATCTGGATGTTCAGGTCATCACCGGCTCAGGAAGCAGTCCGGTAGTTCTGGAGGAGGCCGGCATTCAGGACGCCGAAATCATACTGGCGGTAACCAATAGTGATGAAACCAATCTGGTGGCCTGCTTGGTGGCCAATATCATTTCACCTTCAACCAAAAAACTGGCCCGCATCCGCAATGCCGATTTTGACGATTATCATGATAATTTTCGCGAGATGGCGCCGCATATTGATACCATTATCAACCCGGACATCGAGGTGGTAAAGACCATCCATCGCATGATGAGCGTACCAGGGGCAGTCGATATCGGTGAATTTGCCGACGGTCGTCTTAAATTTGTGGGTGTGAACCTGGAAGACGATTCTCAGCTGGTCGGTGCCCGGCTTTTGGATCTGCCGGGGATCATCGGCAAAGCCAGACTCCTGATTGCTGCAGTTGTGCGCGAAGATGAACTCATCATTCCCAGAGGAATGGACCGTCTCAAGGCCGGGGATTTGGTGTACTTCATCAGTGAAGAAGACAAATTGCTGGATACCCTTTCGCTGTTCAACAAATTTGAGCAGCCGCTCAAGCGCGCCCTGATTATTGGCGGCGGGCGCATCGGCTACCGATTGGCGCATTTATTGGAAGAGCACTCGATTTATTGCAAAATCATTGAGCGCAATCCGGATCGCTGCACCTATCTGGCTGAACGCTTAAACAAAGCGATCGTGCTCAGTGGAGATGGTTCGGATCAGGAATTGCTGTCGGAGGAAAATATCCAGGATATGGATATTGTCATCACCCTTACCCACGATGAGGAAACCAATATATTGGCCTCCCTGTTGGCCAAACGCATGGGCGCCCGCAAAACCATCACCCGCATCAGCAAATTCAGTTATTTTCCGCTGACAAAGGCCATTGGCATCGAACAGGTCGTCAGCCCGCGGCTATCGGCCATCAACTCAATCCTGCAACACATCCGCAAAGGAAAGGTGCTATCTGCCATTTCCATTAAAGGCGAGCAGGCTGAAGTGATTGAAGCCGTAGCGCTGGAAACTTCCGACATCGTCGAAAAGCCACTGCGTGAGATCTCTTTTCCCAAAGGGGCCATGGTCGCCGGTATCATCCGCACTGATACAATTGTTATTCCAACAGGCGAAAGCGTCATTCAGCCTGATGACCGGGTCATCATTTTTGCCCGCAAAGAAGCCATCCCCAAAATTGAAAAAATTCTATCCGTAAAGCTGGAGTATTTCTAAATGCGCTGGCGCTACATCCTTCACACCATCGCGATCATGTGCTTATTTTTCGGACTTACCATGGTGCTTCCGCTTGTCGTCGGTCTGTATTACCGCGACCAGAGCGTTGCGCCGATGTTAAAATCCATGGCGATAACGGTTTTCAGCGGTCTCACACTTCACTTCATCTTTAGAAGTGGCAAGGCCGAAGTGATCAGCCAGCGCGAAGGCATGGCCATTGTTGCCATCGGGTGGACTGCAGTGGGTTTGTTCGGGGCGTTGCCGTTTTATTTTGACAGTGGATTTGAAAGCTTCGTCGACGCTGTTTTTGAATCGGTCTCAGGTTTTACGACCACGGGCGCGTCGATTTTAACGAATATCGAAGCGGTTTCCAAAGGTCTTCTATTCTGGCGCAGTTTTATCCAGTGGCTCGGGGGAATGGGGATCATCGTGCTGTCGGTGGCCATTCTGCCCTTTTTAGGCGTCGGGGGTATGCAGCTTTATAAAGCCGAAGTACCCAGTCCGGTACCGGATAAACTGAAGCCCCGCATCCGGGATACGGCCGTGATCCTGTGGAAGGTATACGCTCTGATCTCTCTGGCGCAAACGGTTTTACTTCTGCTGGGTGGCATGAACCTGTTCGATGCGGTATGCCATACCTTTACCACCATGCCCACCGGTGGATTTTCTACGAAAAATGCGTCCATCGCGCATTATGACAGCGTCTATTTTGATGGTGTTTTTATTTTTTTTATGCTGATAGCGGGCATAAATTTTTCGCTGTACTATCAATTTTTAAGGGGCAGGCCGCTGGTGTTCTGGCAGGACTCTGAATGTCGTTTTTTCCTGGGTACGATTTTGCTGCTGACCGTGGTCGTTTCTATTAATCTATACGGCTCGGTATATACAACCATTGGCAATTCGCTCCGATATGGAGCATTTCAGGTTGTATCCATTATCACCACCACCGGATTTGCTACCGCTGACTATGAGCTCTGGCCGGCCATGTCCCAGCTGATCCTATTGCTGTGCATGTTCATCGGTGCATCGGCCGGATCGACCGGCGGCGGCATGAAATGCCTGCGCATAATGCTGTGCTTTAAATATTGTTACCGTGAACTGTTTAGCCTGATTCATCCGCGGGCGGTATCCCCGATAAAAATCGGGGGCAAATCCGTGCCGGATGATGTCATGCGCAGTGTGGTCGGATTTCTGGCCTTGTACATGGGATTATTTGCTCTGAGTTCGGTGGCCCTGGCCGGTCTGGGGGTGGATTTTACCACATCATTTGCAGCCATTGCCGCCAGCATTGGCAATATCGGGCCCGGTTTTGGCATGGTCGGTCCCGTGGACAACTACGCCCGGATCCCAGATCTGGGAAAATGGCTGCTGATATGGTGCATGCTGCTGGGCAGGCTGGAAATTTTCACGGTCATTATACTAATCGTACCCGAATTCTGGCGCAAATAGTTGAATGATTTAAAAACCTTCATCTTTTGCCCGGTGGCGGTGTTGCAATGCGCTTCAAAATGCTCACGCACTGCAGTGTACGCTCCGCTTTTGAAGCGCATTGCGCCTTGCCACCGAACAAAATCTAAAAATTTTTAAACCATTCAATTAACCTTAAAAATTTTCTGAAGATTCTGATTAGAGTTAATATAATTGAGATCGTTGAAAAATTTTCACAATTTAGTTTTCTATTTCAAGGCGGGCATCCGCCCACTGGCGGATTAACCACAGGCGTACATGACGTGCTCCAAGGCTTAATGCGCTTTTCGGTTTACGTCGCGTCCTTAAGCGTAATCTGCAAGAACACAAAAGAGGATGTTTTCAAAGGCCTCAGTTTTTTGTTGACAACTTAAGACCAGATAGTTAGATAAGATGGTTTTATCGGGCCGTTAACTCAGTCGGTAGAGTATCTGCCTTTTAAGCAGAGAGTCGCTGGTTCGAGCCCAGCACGGCCCACCATTTATAAAATCGTTTCACGATTTTATTTTGCGTCCCCATCGTCTATTCTGGTCCAGGACATCCCGCATTGCATGCGGGACAACGGGGTTCATAATCGCCTTGGGGACGCCGATATACAAAAATCAGGGCGCTTGCAAATAATCTCGTCCCCATCGTCTAGTCTGGTCCAGGACACCGGCCTTTCACGCCGGCAACAGGGGTTCAAATCCCCTTGGGGACGCCATCCCTATTACGGAATTGCCTCCACCTTTATCGTGGGGGCTTTTTTTATTGGAAAGAATAGGCGGGGTGTATTCAATAACGATCTTATCTTTGTGGACTGTTATTGATTGGATGAAGTTTGACAGGAATACATAATGCGAGAGATATGTTTGCCACACTTCAAACGATACAGAACAAAATTCAAGAAAGCTTTTTCAGGTAGTCTGAAAGATTATGCTGTTTATCTGCAAAATTTTCTGAAAAGCAGGATGAAGAAAAAAATAGACGAGATTTAGCTGACTGCAACCCTATATGGATATTTTTCCTGTTGGAGATATGAAACCGCACTTTTTAGGGAGGCAATTTTTTATATTAGCAGAAGATATCCAAAATAAATTTAAATTGTGAATTAATAGCCGATTTATAAACTTCAGCAAAAGAGTAGGTTGCTACCTCCAACCTACAATCTTGGAAAGTAACTTAACCAGTCGGTTTTTAGACTTTTGATATAATACTAGTATCACAACTTTTTGGGAGGGTTCAAAAGCGTGGATATGGAGATATCCAATGCGGTATCCGTCATCGTACTTTATGCCATTAGCCCGATTTGATTAGGGTATTATTATCCAGCCGAAGCCCATCTTCAGAGTATTCGTCGATTTGACAATCAGTTCCGCCCCTGATAGTTTTTCAAACCTGCCCTCGCTATTTTGGCGTTTTTATATGTCGATATCTTAAAGAAACCAATCCACAATTCGTACTACCGCTAAATCAATCCTGGAGAAAGGAGTTTTTGTCAATATGAAAGATCAATTCTTGACTCGAATATGGCGTAAACTCACGGGCGGTTGGGCGCCTTACGTAGAGGACGCAGTGCCCGGCTCCGACTTGACTCAGCAAATGAATCAGACCTCTATTCCCTCCTTTGCTTTTTTCTTCATGCTGGCACTCGCCGCTGCTATAGCCACATTTGGTCTCATTACGAACAGCGCACCAGCGATTATCGGTGCTATGATCATTGCTCCGCTGATGGCGCCTATTATGAGCCTCTCTTACGGCCTGGTGTTATTTGAAAGGCGGTTGGTTACCCGGTCCATCTTGACTGTCATTTGTGGTGTAATCCTGGTGATGGTCCTTGCATACCTCATCACGCTTTTGTTTGGGTTAAGAATCACCGGATCCGAGATTCTGAACCGCACATCGCCAACACTGATAGATCTTGGCGTAGCTATGGCGGCGGGTGGCGCAGCTGCCTTTGCCCACACACGCCGCAGCATTATTAACTCAATCGCAGGCGTCGCCATTGCGGTGGCCCTGGTTCCACCGCTGGCCGTGTCCGGGGTAGGTCTGGCCCTTGGGCATAAGGCCGTTGGAGAAGCGGGACTGTCATTAAGCAAAGTTGGACTCTTTTCCGGAGGTACAGACATCGCTTTCGGCGCCTTTCTGCTTTTTGTGACTAACTTAGTAGGCATAGTCGCGGTCGCGATTTTGGTCTTTCTCATTCAACGCTATGGCGAGTGGAAGAAAGCGCTACTCGGGTTAGCGTTATTTATAGGGATTTCAGCGCTTCTATTTCAACCTTTAGAGAATTCGCTGCACAGGCTCTTTGTGAAAAACAGAGTCGGACGCTTAATTGCTAAGCTATCGATGACTCGGCCCGACATAATAACCGGCAGGGCTAAGTTAGAATCGATCAATGTCACTTACCGAAAAGGTCTCCTTCACGTCAATGTCGACACTTTATCTCCAAAGGATGAATTGATAGACAAACCAGGCATGCCCTTACAGAAACGCATTGACCTGTTCCGGGAATACCTGTCGGAGGACATTGGCGAGCCAGTGGTAGTAGAGTTTGACCTAATCCCAGTCGAAATGATTCACCTCAGGTCTCAGCCTCCCGAAGGATCAGGTGGATGACTTCTCACATCAGAGATTTTTGAGATAATTTCGGTCAAATCATGCTGGCATCTCGCGGCGGTGTTGCTCTCTAAAAAATTACGATATCACAAACATTTTGGGATATTCACTTTTTCTGAAACTCAAACCTATTATCAAGTTTCGGCCACCTGGTGAAGATGAACATCTCTTTGCGGGAAAGGTATGGACACACCTTCCGCATCAAAGCGCTCTTTAACCGCACGGGTTATATCCCAGTATACATCCCAATAATTTTCAGTTTTCACCCAGGGCCATACAACAAAATTCACAGATGAATCGGCCAGTTCGTGGACTTTAACGATCGGTTTGGGGTTCTTCAAGACGGCTTTGTGCTTCAGCAAAATTTCTTCGAGAATGCTTTGGGCCTTGGCAATATCGTCACCATAGCCGATTCCAAAGGCCATATCCACCCGACGCTTATCCGTACCGGTAACATTGACAACTTTATCTCCCCAAATCATATTGTTGGGCAAGACCACTTTCTGATTGTCTAATGTCAGCAGGGTCGTTGAGACAACCGTCATGGCATCTACCTTTCCGAAAGTGTCACCGATTTTCACTAAGTCACCAACATCATAGGGCCGGTATATCAGAATCATAATGCCAGCTGCAAAATTGCTGAGTGTTCCTTGAAGCGCAAAACCGACGATAAATCCGGCGGCCCCAATGGTAGCCAGAAGAGGTCCTATATTAATTCCCAGAAAAGATAATGCCACTACAAATCCAACGATGAAAATGATCTTTCGGATGATGTTTACAACAAAATCTTTTAAAAGCTCGGAAGCACCCTCAACTCTAATGACGGCCTTTTTAACGGCTTTGCCGGTCAAAACCGCCAGAATCCAGGACACCAGGACGATAAGGAAAAATAATAAAATTCTTTTGATCCATCGAAGACCGCCTTCAGGAGACATTAACCAGCCGGTAACCAGAGTCCAGTTTGCCCTGAAAGCGCCCAGTTTTAAGTCAAGCCCGGATATTGCGTTAATATATGCCTCGTAGTCATCTGCTTTTCCGCCTTTGCGCTTAAATTCTTCAATTACGGCTCTGAGGCGGTCAGCCAGAGCGTCCTGCTCCTTTTCCAGTTGACTCAAAGATTCTATCAACTTGGGTTTTTGATCATCATCCGCTTTTAATGCCGCGACCTGCATGTCGCTTAATTTTTCGCTGTGCTGTTTTAATACCTTTAGCCAGCCATCGGCTTCAATGGATAAATCATCTTTGGTCAAAGGCCTTAGTCGAAACTCCAGTTCATGGATTGAAATGTTGGGATTGTTCGTTGTTATCGGCTTCGGGGGTGCTTTTTCCTTATTCTCACCAGCAATACCCATAATTGGAGACAGGATAACTGCACAAATGACTGTGAAAATCCAGATAACTTCCCTATTGCTATAGGATTTTATCAATATCATTTTTTACGCCCTCCATTAAATTATTGGTCTAACCTTTTCTCACAGAGTCAAAAATTGCCTTAATATTTCAAAATCCGCGATCTGTTGTCACAATCCCTATATAGCCGCCATATTGTGATGATGGTTTCATAGAAGCCGAAATCCATCATTCAGCTATTTCGCGTATTGCAATAATAAATCTAAAAAATGTGGGCAAGGAATTCCGTTCAGTTTTTTTACCTGGAGATTGCTTTTACATTCCTAGTCTTATGCTTTAAGGTTGTTCTTCACCGTTTTTGTTCTCTGCATTTTTTTCCTTGCCGCCCATTTTTTGTTGTTCGCCATCTACGGTCTCATCTGAACATTTGTGCGCCTCACTACCTGAGTCCGGTTCGTCAGACTTTCTAAAGATGACGAACTCACCTTCTAATCCGGTGAAAAGGCCCCTTTCCGGCCCCTCCTCACGATTGTCACGCGGCTCGTAAGGCTCGATGCCGGCACACCCGCTCATCAGCAAGGCCATCAGCAATGGACCGATCCACAGCGCTTTTCGTATATGTGTTTTAGATATTCTCATCAGAACCTCACCCTCGTCCCGACTGATACCATGTTGATGTCCTGGACGCTGGGCGCAACATCCCGATCGAGTGCGTGCAAGCGGTACAGGAAATACAATTCCGTACCGAATTTTTCAAATTGCTGAACCGCCGCCGCAGCTACCGAATAGCCTTCGTCTCTGCCGGTGGGCAGATTCAATGATTGCGTATAATCGACGCCAAAAGCCGTTTCGCCGAAGGAAAAAAATCTCGTCAACCATCCGAGCTTGCCGTAAAGGTTTTGGGCGTCACCCTGGTCGTCACGCTCCAGCCAGCCGGCGGACAGGGTCAGATTCAACCCAGTGTTTTCATGCAACAGGGAAAAGGAGCCGTCATATTGATAATCGGCGTCGTCTTCGTTGGGATAAGCGAAAGCCGCGGCACCGGTGGCCTTAAAGCCGTAGCCCTGCCCTCCCCAATACAAAGCTGCATCATAGCGATCATCGCTGACAAGCGAGCCGGCGAGGTGGAAACCAAAAAATGTGGGCGTGTCATAGCGCACCCTGTTTTTCCGGGATAAACCGTTAAAGGCTCTGAAGGCATCAAGGATCCTGACATTGGTGAGGCTATCATCGCTACTTTGACGGAACAACATCCCCCCGGCCGTGTCCGATATCTCCGCGTATGAGATCACGTCGGTTCGGGATAGATCCTGTGAAGCGCTGCCGTAGGATGCCGTGTGGCCCTTGCCTAAGGAAAGCTTGCCGAAGCGCTTGCTGTCAAGGGTCGCCTCCACAATGCGCTCATCAAAAACATTGTTGGTCTCCTGGCTGTTCTGGTCGACTTCGCTGGCCTTATTCGGCGCAATTGTGAGTTCAATTGTGGAGCCGATGGTCAAGTCGTCGGTGGCCTTGGCGGTGCCGACAAAACGGACGCGGCTTTCGCTGTTATCGTTGTCGACGAAGTAGGCATCGGTGCTTTTGCCATCATCCATGATGTTCACGGCCCGGTTGACCTGCCCTGAGATTGCGAGTTTAACCCGCTCCTGGCCGGAGGTAACAACCTTTTCAACGGGCGCCTGCGCGGTCATTTTGGCTTCTTCCGCAACAGACTTAGCTTCTTTGGCCTCGGTTTGCGCTTCGGTGGCCGCTTTCTTCAATTCATTCAATTGTTGTTGCAAAGATTCCAGCTGCTGCTGCTGTTTCTTGATCAGGCGCTCCAGTCTCTCAATCGTTTTGGCGTCTACACTGTTCTCCTCAGCCGTAACTATTCCTGCAGAAAACAGCTGGACTGTCAGCAACAGCACGACGGAAATAATGAAGAAAAAAGCTTTCATGACTTCCCCCCATCTTTGATTTCCAGGGCAAAAAATGCTCCCGGTTCTGGCGCAGTTTATTTTCCAAACGTCTACATCCAAGTGTTTTTAAAGCCTCCGGCTGTCGGGAAGAAATTGCCCGTCGTGTGCATGTTATAACCATCGAGCAGAGCCATGGCAAAGTGCGCAGCATTGCTCGTATCTCCCAGCCGGCCAACCTACACGCTCACGTAATCACTTAAATTTTAGGTTGTCGTACTTATGGTTGTAACCGCCGGCGACCATGAAGGTCTGACCGGTAGTGTACATGTTCTTCCCGTCAAGGAGTGCCATCGCGAGGTGCGCCATCTCTTCCGGCTCGCCGAAGCGGCCAACCGGAATCTGGCTCGCGACGTGGTCCATAGCCTCCTTGCCACCGAAGGCGTGCACTGCGTCCGGGTAGTTGAGGAAGTTCGTGCCGAACGCATTGACGCAGACGCCCTTTGGTGCAGCAGTCATGGACGCGCACTGGACCGCGTGGTTGGCCGCCGCGCGCATGGCCGAGTAGCCAAGGAAGTCGTAGAGCGGCTTGGTGGCTGAGGCGCTCGTCAGGATAAGGACCTGGCCCTGGCCAGCTTTCATGAGCGGCGGCAGTACTGCCTGAAGCGCGTAGATGACCGCGACGAAGTTCGATTCGTAAGACTTGTCGAGTATTTCCTTCGTCGAGTTCAGGATGTCAGCACCTGCATGTATCGCTGTCCGGAAATAGGCCGAGTCGAAGCCGCCGAAGTTCTTGATGGCCGCATCGACGAACTTCTTCGCGTGCTCGGGATTGGATTCGTCATTTGGCCCTTCCTGCTCAACACCTTTAATCACGACGACCTTGGCGCCATAACCCTCGAGCTCCTTGACCAGGCCTTTCTGCGGCTGGGCGATGACGAGGTCATATCCCATCTTGGCAAAGTTTCTGGCGAGCGGCGGACCGATCTGCAGCATGGCATCGTTGATGATTGCGACACGCCGGCCCGTTTTGGAGTTGGTCCACAGCTTCTCCTGATCAGGGATGACCGTCTTCGCCGAAGCCGTGCCCATACCCAGGCCGGTAGCCGCAATGCCTGCTACTCCAACCGCTCCTGCCTTCAACAAATCACGGCGATTGATGCCTTTTGCATTCTGTTCTTTCTGTTCTTTAATGTCTGAAGTCATAATTGCATCCTCCTTATAGCTATCCTTGTATTGTTTTTTGTTGGGAACATTTGAATATTGTGATTTAGTATTTGTTTCGAATTTCAGTATTCGTATTTCGTTTTTAATTCGTTTAGTTCTTTCCGGATGGTTATCAACTTTCCAGGCTTCCGCTATAGGCTTAGATAGAACTATGTTTTGGGCCTTGTTGCCGGAAACGGTATATCAAGATACTTGATTGCCTCGGCCCCGGTAACGATAGGTCGGCCGACCTTATTTATGAGCTCCTTGGCCCTCTCCATTTGCTCCAGATTGCTCGGGCCGGTGGCCCAGTCCTCAAGCCCGACGCGGAAACTGCCCCCCCGCTCTAATGCCATGCGGGCGAGTGGCGTGTCCATGATATTGTGGGCCACCAGGCCAACGGACCATTTCAGGTCGAGCCCCTCGATCATGTGAAGATAAAGCTGCAGCGCCTCGGGGATCGGCGGTGCCATGCCCGCGAAGTTGTAATCGGCGAAGTAGATATTGAGCTTCGAGCCGCGGGGCAGCGTGCCGGCCCGCGCCATGGCGACGACGTTCTTCATCCAGCCCGGCTCGAACACTGAGATCGACGTGCCGCAGCCGAGCGCGTTGCAGGTGTCGATGACAATTTTATTGTCACCCGGCCAGAAGCCATACCACCAGAAGCCCTTCTCCGGGATCATGCCGTTTTCGTCGTAGACCGCGAGCGGAACGACCCCGGTGTCGAGCAGGATCATGTTGGCGAGGCCCGCCTCCGCCAGTGGGCGGTAGTGCCCGCTCTGAACTTCCGGCGACCAAACGGTGCGGTTCTTGTGGTAGACCGCCGGATCGAAGTTCGCCGTCGGGTACAGGATCGCATGGGGGTGCTTCTTGCGGACCGGCGTGAAGGCGTCGACATAGGCCTGGACGGCCTCTGCCACGTTTTCACTCGGCTTGTTGGTGTGCGCGTGGACGATCGTCGCGCCCGCATCCAGGCACTTGATCGCCTCCTCAGCCAGTTCGGCCGCCGT
>JASFGH010000028.1:0-15950 GCA_050123865.1 Desulfobacterales bacterium
TGCGTGCGTGGGTTGCCAGACCGACACCACCGGTATACGCATCGATGCGGCGCGCCATCTCGGTGTAATCGTGATGCGCGGTCCCGCTGCGGGTCAGGGCATAGCAGAAAAAAGGGGCCCATGGAATGAGCTCCGGCGGCAGACTGCCGGTGCCGGCTGATGCCGCAAAATAAAAAATGCCGGAAGTCGCCTGGCGATATAAAGTGGTACTGGCTGAACGATCATGATCAGATTCTTTTACGATCGGGACTGTTGTGGGAATATCTTCGCGTTCTAAAGTGGGTAAACTGGATACATCATCTTTGGTTTCCTGTTGCCGTTTCAGCGCTTGGCTGTCCTGCTGAATTTTTTTCAATTCAGCTGGCGAGAGCCTCTTTTTAACTTTCTCCAATTCGTTTTGCACCCGCCGGGTTTCATTTTGCTCCATTTTTTGATCCGGCACCATGGTGAGCCGAATCCGGTGGGAATTATTCAGCAGTCTTTTTTCAATCAGGTTTTCAAAAAAAGGCTCCCGCTTCATCAATTCACGCAATTTATGGAGGTCATCATCAAATTTTAAGATCCTGACCGGGTCCCCGCCGTGCAACAATGGACCGGTGAATGTCAAGAGAAGTTTGATGCCATACGGGTAAGGCGTGTTGGTTATCTCCTTGCGATGAAATTCAATTTGATGAATCGCTGATTCAATCAATCGTCGATCAATCCCGTTTTTTACCAGATCGGTCAGGGTTTTAAAAATAATTGCTTCGACCTTTTCAGCAGCCCCCTTCTCAACATCCTTTAGCCCGGCAACAAAAGCCGTATCGCGATTATCGGTATCCAGGCCACAGCCGTCACACAGGGCAGAGCCGAGCTCGGAGTCGATCAGGGCTTTGCGCAGCGGGGCCGCAGAATTTCCCAAAAGAACCTGTTCCAGAAGCGACAGCGCTAACACCTGGAAAGCATCTTTGATATCACCGACCAGCCAGGCAACACATGTCTGATACTTTTTGGTGGGATCTTCGTTCGGGTTAAACGGATAGGGAAAAGAGGCGACCCGCGGCTTGCGCCACCGGGGTTGTGCGGCCACATTGGTATCCGGGGTGATGCGCTCAAACTTCTGCAAAACCGAATCTTCGATGGCGGCCAGGCTTTCAGCCAATGGCCCGTTGCCGTAAGTATAGAAAAAGGCATTGCTGGGATGGTAATGGCGACGGTGGAATTCTTTTAATTGCGCGTAAGCCAATTTGGGGATTTCTGCCGGATCTCCACCGGAATTGTTATGATAGGTTGTGGACGGATACAGCTCTTTCTGGATAGAGCGCACCATGACCTGATCCGGCGAGGACATGGCGCCTTTCATTTCATTGTAAACCACCCCTTTATAGGCCAGTCGAAACCGGTCCGGATCATCAGAATTTAGATCTCCTTCAATTTCAAAACGATGCCCTTCCTGTTTAAAACTCAGTTCGTCCAACTTCGGGAAAAAGGCTGCATCCAGATAAACATCCAGGAGGTTGAAGAAATCTTTGGTGTTCTGGGTTGAAAAGGGGTACATAGTCCAATCTGAAGCGGTAAAGGCGTTCATAAAAGTGCTCAGGCTTCTCTTGAGCATCGAAAAGAAGGGGTCACGGACCGGATACCGGCGGGAACCGCAAAGGGTCGTATGTTCAAGAATATGGGCAACACCGGTAGAATCAATCGGCACGGTTTTGAATGCAACGCTGAACGTATTTTCAGCATCGTCGTTGCTGATATGAATGTGACGCGCCCCGGTCGCCTTGTGCTCCAGGTCATAAAAAAAGGATCGAATCCGCTCCAGGGGTACGACCCGTTTGACCGTAAAGTTGCCGACCTGTTCACCTTGACGGAAATCTGAATTGCGTGCATCTTTTAATTTGCTCATCGCCATCGCTTTCTTGATTACGTATTGGTCAAATGGAACCTAAATTTTTAGAAGCTATCTAAAAAATGTGGATCAGGGTTCAGGGCAAGGCGCGAGGCGGCATAAAAGCGGAGCATACACGTAAGTATGTGAGCATTTTACGCAGGAGCAGGGGAAAAAGGGGTTCCTGGTCCTGCCCGCAACGCCGCCATGGGCCCTTAGACGCATTTTTTTGATAGCTTCTAGGCGGCCACATAAATGCCGCGGCTTTTGCGCTTGATTTTTCCAAGTTTATTCAGGCGGAAAATAATATTGCGAATTTTTTTCTCACCAAACCCGGTCTTGGCCTGGATATCAGCAAAACCCAGCCCTTTGCGAGAGCGCTTGATGGTCTCAAAAACCATATCCACGGCAGTGACGGCCGTTTTACGACGTCCCATCTTCCCCTCCAACGGATATCCGCCGCTTGCCATACCGGCCATGATCAAATTTTCCAGTCGATCCAGTTTTGCCATTATTCGATCAACATCTTTTTTGGTGGGGATATTGTAATTCTGCATGAAAAATTTTACCATGGCATCAAAGCTGATACCTTTGCCCCTTTTTCTTGACATGGGTTCCTCCTAGCGCAAAAGGTTATTCCCTGGATCTTGCATGAAGATTAATACCACAGATATATGCTTTCTGACACGCCGACAATGGATAAACCTATGGAATTTGGAGTAAAAATTAATGATAAAACCCAAAAAAGTCAAGATTCGGCCGTAAACAATCACATAAATTAAAGCTGAAAACGAAAGATGACATCTCCTAAAGCATTGCTGCGAGCCTGGAATCTGAGGCCCCAAAAAAAATTGGGACAGCATTTTTTAGTCGACCCTTCAACGGCCAATATGATTGCGAGACATTCGCGGATCTCATCAGCAGACACGGTAATCGAGATTGGTGCCGGATTGGGTGCGCTCACGGTTCCAGTGGCCCGCATAGCAAGACGCGTTTACGCCGTTGAAAAAGATTCAAAATTAATTCAGTTACTAAAACCGGAGTTGTTGGTCCACCAACTAACCAATGTTGAAATTATCGAAAAGAATATTTTAGATGTCGATTTGCAGATGCTGGCAGAAAAGTCGGATCTCCCGTTGGTCGTTATCGGAAATCTGCCCTATAACATCTCGTCACAGGTTCTGGTCAAGTTGATAGAGGCTCGCTGCAACGTGAACCGTGCGATTCTGATGTTTCAAAAAGAACTGGCCCGGCGAATTACGGCAAGCCCCGGCAATAAGGATTACGGGAGACTGACCGTCATGCTGTCCTATTGCGCCGAAATCAAATCCATTGCAACGGTGAAGGCATCGCTTTTTTACCCGGCACCTAAAATCGATTCGGAAGTCGTCGAGATCAACTTTGATGTCAGGCGCCAGTATCCGCCCCACGATGAAAAAATGCTCTATCAAGTGATCAAGGCAGCATTCGGAAACCGGCGCAAAACCCTAAGAAATGCTTTGGCAAGCAGTGGCCTTCAGATCGAACCGTGGAAAGCCAAACAGGCCCTGATCGCCGCAGGCATCGATCCGAGTCGACGTGCCGAGACTCTGGATGTATCTGAATTTGTGGCGCTTCAAATCAGTTTGGTGCAGGCGCTCAAAGCACGCTAAGCGCCATAGCTTTGCCGATGGAATGATGGAAGAATGGAAGATTGGGTAAAGAAAAACGGCAATTCAATGAATGTCTCTTGACCCCGTTAGGCAGGCATATTATGTTTTATTAAGGCCTCTTAGGATACAGTTTAACTTATAGATGAGGAGGATCTAATGGCTGTCAAAATATTAATTCGGCGAAAAGTACCGGAAGATAAAGCCAGAAAAATGATACCGCTCTTCCGGGAAATGCGATCGATGGCTAATCAACAGCCCGGCTACATCACCGGTGAAACAATCCGGAATCTTGAGAAGCCGGACGAATTCCTGGTCATCAGTACCTGGGAAACATCGGAAGATTGGAAGCGGTGGGAGCAAAGTGATCAGCGTAAGCAGATCCAGGACCAGATTGATGCCCTACTGGGCGGCACAACCGAATATGAAATCTTCCATTACGGTTTTGCGGAATGATAAATTAGAAGCCATCTCAAAAATAGGATTTTGGCTCAAGATCGCGGCGGGGGCGAGTTTCAAACCGGAGGCATACGTTTGTATGTCGAGGATTTGAAACTCGGCACCAACAAAGATATTGGGCCAAAAGGCATTTTTGAGATGGCTTCTACATGTTTTCCGCGATTGATACCGTTCGATCTCCCAGAATATTCACATAACTTCCCATCTCATTATCATACCAGCCGTAGATGACGGCCTGTGTGACTGGTACGCGGATAATAGATTCATCGAGGTGGGCACAAGCTTCATTTTGAAATCCAGGTACTTTTTTCAAATCGATCGAGGCTTCGGCGGTTCGGGTGTGCGTTTCGTGGCCTTCAATGGTGGCGGCAACCCTCGGCAGGCCTATCATATCACCGGATACATTCTGTTTATTAGTAAAATAAAGGTAGCCCTGGGAATTGTTCCCGGCTGCCTGCTCAAATATATCATTGATGGTATCCCGCGTAATAAAGGGACCACTCGGTTCTTCTTGCAAGTTGATCACCAGAATAATCAACGAGCCGGTTTGAACCGGGACACGAACGGATTCAGCAATGAAGGCGATTTCCTCCATTTCCGGGATGACCAGTCTCAATGCATTGGCTGCACCGGTAGTGGTCAAGATGATATTGTTCATGATACTTCGATTTTTACGAAGATCCGTCTTGCCAGTTTTGGGCAGCCGGTCCAGCACCTCCTGCGATCCGGTAGCCGCATGAACGGTGGCCATGGATGCCGACATGATTTTTTTGGGTCCGAAGGCATTGATCAATGGCTTGACCATATGGGCCAGACAGGTGGTCGTGCAGGACGCATTTGATATGATTTTATGGCGCCTGGGGTCATAGTCATTTTCATTAATGCCCATCACAGTGGTCACCGCATCTTTAGGAGCAGAAGCACCTTTGTCCTTAAATTTAAACGGAGCCGAAGCAATCACTTTGTCAGCACCGGCCTCAAGATGGCCTCTGATGGCGCCCCCTGCATGATCGGGTGGCAGGGTCGGATCCAGAAATTGACCGGTTGTATCAACGACCAGTCGCACATCATGATCGCGCCAACCGATTTTAACCGGATTGCGGTGCGACCTTAAAAAACGAACCCTGACGCCATCGACGCTCATTGAGCCGCCGGCTTCATCCAAATCCTCGATAACCGGCTCGCCGCGATGACCGTGAAGGTAGCCGTGCAACCAGCCGTAAGTTGAATCGCGCTCAAGATAATGGGCAATGTCGGCCAGGCCTGAGCCCGGCTGTCGTCCGATATTGACAATGATTTCATCAAAAAATCTGCGGCCGACATGGTGCCAGAGTGTCAATTTGCCAATGCGGCCAAATCCGTTTACACCCAACTTTCTGCCCTCTGAATGCAATGTATTCGCGCCCATGTCTAATTGGCTCCTTTCCCGGTTTCTTTTACTTTGATCAAACCTTGATAAACCGGCCCTTCGTGACCATCGATGCTGATATGTTGGCCGGATTTTATTTTAATCTGATTAAACTCACAATATTTCTCTTTCTCGTTGCAATCCAGATTGGTAACACTGACCACACAAGTTTTGCCCAGCCGATGCGCGATGACGGCTGCGTGAGAAGTAAGCCCACCGCGGGCCGTCAACAGCCCGTCGGCGGCATGAATTTCTTGAATGTCATCGGGCACTGTATCATTACGCGCCAGAATCAAATTTGCGCCAGGATCCATCACCCGCCATTCTTCAATTTCTTCCAGGGTGAAAACCAGGCGGCCGCTCATGGCCCCGCCGCTAACGCCGACGCCGTGCCCGAGGTACAATTTCTGGGGATTTTCATCAAAATCAAAAGTCAACACCTGTTTACGTTCACGAATAGCCATGTCGCGGGTCTGCAGCAAATACAAATCATCCGGTGACGGCCCTTCGAAGGTAAACTCAATTTCCTGCGGGCTCCATCCTCTGTCATCAATCAGGTCATGGGCCCAGTTCATCAATGCCCCGTAAATTTCAGGAAAATGGGTCTCCATGGTAATGTCGGTGTCCCGCATTTCGATTTCCTGCTGAAAAATCGAGATAGGCATGGTCTTCACCAGCCCCGCGACGACATCTTCCCCCTGATTGCCGATCGTAAAATCACCCCAGAGTTTCAGCGTATCGCCTGACCAGCGCGGATTATGCGTAAACACAACGCCGGTGCCGGACTGCTGGGACAGATTGCCATAGACCATCGCCTGAACCGTGACAGCCGTACCCCAGTCCTCTGAAATCCCAATAATCCTTCGATATGCCATGGCTCTGGATGATTTCCAGGAACCCAATACCCCTTTTATGGCCAGATGAAGTTGCTCGTAAGGGTCTTCAACCACTTCGATTCCGGCATCCTGAATCAATTGCTTGTAGGAGAGGGCCACCTCGCGCATCTGGTTTCCGGTAAACTCCCTTTTAAGGGGGATTCCCAACTGCTGCTTGGATTTGTTGATAATGGCATCGAAGTCGTCACGCTTCAAGCCGAAAGCCATGCCGTAACATTGCAAGAAGCGGCGGTAATTATCCCAGGCGAACCAGGTATTGCCCGACTTTTCAGCAATACCTTCGGTAATGTCTTCATTGTTGCCGACATCCAGCAGCGTATCCATCATCCCGGGTTGCGATACGGAAGACCCGCTGCGCACTGAAAGCAGCAGCGGATTGTGGCGGTCGCCAAAAATTTTGCCCGTCACTTTTTCCAGTGCGGATATACTCTCAATGATTTTTTCTTTAAAATTCTGCTCGGCCGGCGGATAACTTTCAATGATTTCCCGGCAACGAAACACTTCAGTGGTGATGATGAAACCCGGTGGAATCGGGTAACCGAAACTTTTCAGCCGGACCATGTTGAGTCCTTTGTTGCCCAGGTAGATGATCCCTGTCAAACGGGCTAAAGAGGAATCAATCGGCGTAATCGCATTTTGTGGATCATAACGCAGCAATCGCTCAAGCTTATTTTTAGGTAACTTGTAGGATTGTTGAAACAGGGTGCTTAAAATCCGGCTTAAAAATAGATCAAGCTGTTGCATGCCTAAACTCAACGCAATGCGATCCCGGGAAAAAATTTCAGAAACGCGCAGTTGCAGATTTTCGCTGTCAATGGTCTCGCTGAGTGGCAAAAATTTCGGCAGCAGTTTATCCTGTTGTGTCTGTGCAAGAATTCGCGTGAGATTTTGACCGTGAATATTGTTAAAATAATCGTTGACTATATTCTTAACAGCCTGGGCAAATCCTTTAAAGATATCCAGATATTGGGTTAAGGTGAAGCCCTTGACTTCCAGGGAGTGGGCCAGAAATTCAAGCTGACGTTCGAATTCCTTGGATGAAATACCGTCCAGTTTCAAGGCTCTGTCAAACAACCGCAACAAACTGTATATTTGATGGAAGGTGGCTTTGGTAATCAGGCTGAGGTCAATGTTCTCAATCAGTTCTTCAAAAAGCACATTGACTAAAGACTCGATTCGAAGGGTAAGCCCCAGGCAGTCAAACTTCATTTCATGATAACTGCCGTACATTGACGGAATATCGATGGTAATATGTCTTTTTTTGTAGATATCCTGCCGAATTTCAAATATTTCATCAGAAAGAATGACGGACTGCAATTTTTCCATATACTCCAACAGCATAAACAGCCGCTTGTGTAAATCCGGTTCCCTTAAAGCCAGTTCGAGTCGGCTGAGATCCGGCAGGGCCTCAGTTCGAAGCTGGGCCAGGTATGCATCCAGCTCGATTAAATCGAAATTATATTTCTGGTTCAGCATTTTGTAAAAGGCCACCGCAAGCTCAACACGCTCACAGTCGTGGCCGGACACGCCTTTAATGGCAGTCAGCCATTGCGCGACCTTCTTTTCGCTGATCGCGAGCAGATCGTTCGGATCGCGAATACCCTTATCTTTCAGATGCCCCATAATCTGAAACACACCGTCGATGAAAGACCCGCGCGTATCGATTTGATCATAAATGACGGGCGGCACATATGGCGCCAGGCGCGTCTTATCGCGGGTTTTCCAGAAATAAAGGACCGCCTCCATCAAATCGATGATACGGTTGCTGCTTTCGACATGACTTTGCTTTCTGAGGTAATGAATCAGAATATCCCGGCGCCGGGATATCTCATCGATACGCGTGGAAATATCCCTCAGCCGCCCCTCGGCGCCGATATCATTGAAATAAACCGGAAACAATCGTGAAAGCTGCTTGGCCAGGTTGTAAACAGAACCGATACTGCTGTTCAACAGCTGGGTAATATCGCGCGGAAAAAGGTCAATATCCTTGATAAACACGCCACAAAGGGACAGATGGATAATCAATGCGGACAGCAAGCGGATGGACCGTTTGGGATCCAGTTCGATTAATTCCAACCAGGTGCGGATATTTAGAATGTGGGTCTTGTTGACCTGTATTTGCCAGTTATTATCAACCCCCTTAATATTGGGCGAGGCAAAGCCCAGATCGATAACCGAATCAATGAAAAAATTAATCAGGTCAATATCGTCGGTTTTGTAAACACCCTTTCCCATATTGAGCACGCAATTGAGTACGGTGGAAGGGTACATGCTGGCGCGCTCTTTTAATATCGAAAATGTTTTCTCAATCAGCTTTTGAATGTCACGGTAATTTTCATTTTCGATAATCCAGCCCAGCGTCTGGTTGATATCCCTTAATGTTTCCTTATGTAGGAGCGATAGCCCGGCGATGCTCATAATGTGAAACAAAAATATCAATTTGAGGTGCCGCCCGCGTCCGTTGCCGCCGGCTTCTGTCATTAAATGTCGCGGGATTTGACGGTATTGTTCAACAATCTGGTTGAATCCGGGAAGTTTCAGGAGCGAGCTCAGTGTTTGATCGGATTCCAGTTGCTGATGCCCGGTCATCTGTTTCAGTTGACGCTTCCATCCCTTCAGCTGCGTATGCGAAATATTTTCGAAAAAGCCGGCGTATGGGCCACGCCGATCAATATCGATAACTTCTCCTTCAAACCACGCTCGCGGATCACGCTCAGTCAACCAGTAACCATAGGTAAAATGATAAAATTTTATGAGTAACCGGTTAATGGCCCTATAGACACCATCGGATTTAGGCGCACAGTTTAGGAAAGTTTCCGCCAAGCGGTTAATTTGATAATAGCTGCGCGTAAAGAGTGTAAAAATGTCGTCGGGCAGATTGTTGATTCGCGAAAAGGCGTTATCGATGCACGGCAAAAACGCTTCCAGAGCCGAATCGGAATCCTTGATGACTTTTTGCAAAAACAATTGCAGGTTATCAATGGCGTCGACCCTGACATCCATTTCAACATCCGAACGAGCGGCGTCAAAAAAAATATCGGTTAATAAATTTGCTGCTGCCGGTCCTTTTGGGTGATTTTTAATCAAATGAAAATACTCGAGAGAGTACTTGCGAGTTTCGGTTACGATAAAGCGCCAATTTTTATACGGATGGGAGAGTTCTTTTAAAAGGGTGTTCAACCCTTCCATCAGCCCATAGTACTGGGACATGACTTCCTGAAGGGTTGAATATTTTGCATCGATGGCGACGTCAACGTGATAATCCGCCAGATTCACTTCAAGCGCTTTGGATTTAACTTTCACCGTTTTCATTCCCTGATGGTCAAATAAACCCGTTAGATCCTTCGGTACTTGTTTTAAGCAACAAGCCGGCAGGCAAAAATAGGTGCCGGGTGTCAGTGTTCAGGTGTCAGGGTGCATAAGACTAAAATCAGAAACGAGCGAAAACATGCGCCCGATATTGCATCTGAGTCGCAAGGGCTTAAAAATGGCCACCCAAGGCCTGACACCTGAAACCAATAGCGTGAAACGCGCAACTTTAGAGTACCAAAGTTCATAGCCAAATTCAAGAAAACGCTAGGGGTGGCAAGACAGTGTGGAAATCTCATGCCACGGACAACGGGCGACAAACGACTAACTGATGATAAAAAAAGCCCCACCTGTAAGAGGAGAGGCTTTTTCGATTGTCTGTCATGCACATCTATGCGCGCCTAAAGCCGCAAGGCGAAACGCGCATCCACCAACTCGAACGATTCTACAGCTCAAGCCAGGAATCCGAATACAGCGAATTTCCGAGAATAACATTGACGGTTTTGGCGTAATTCTGCATCTCTTCGGAAAGCGATCCCATGTCCGGTTCGTTGCCATCCAGCATGCCGGATATCAGGTCGACGATGTCCTGACGCTTGCCCTTGGCAATATCGATCAGGGTGTCATCCAGTGGATCGGCAATCACAGAATACATGCCGTATTTTTCGAGCATGACCATATAGGTCTGGTTCAAAATGGGACGCAAATGGTCCGGCGGTCCGTTGGAAATATTGGAAAGACCGCAGGTGCTCTTGGCCCCTGGTGCAATTTCAGGCAGCATTTGTTGAAAGGTCATCAGACTGATCAGCTGGGGCTGCTGAATGTTGACCGGGGTAACGATGCCGTCAACCCAGATCTTTTCGTTGGGGATTCCGGCTTCATTGGCAAAATACAGCAATTCGACTGCCAGCGCCGCTCGCTCATTTTCATCGCGCGGCAAGCCCTCGGGCCCCCACATCAGGGCGATGAAGTCCGCGTTGTGTTCAGCAGCCAGTGGAACCATGCGCTCGTACCGTTCAGGGCGAACCATGATCGAATTGACTAGCGGCGGCTGAGGGGTTTCCTTGTAAACCTTGAGTGCCGCCTCGATGGCATCGATATTGGAAGTATCCAATGCCAGCGGCACATCCGGGACAACCTCCTGAACGGTCTGCACCACCCAGGGCATCAGCTCATGGCCGTCTTTTTTGGCCGGACCGAGGTTGATGTCGATGTAATCCATCCCCTTTTCCTTCTGGAAAAGGGCCTCCTCCTGGATCGGCTTGGGGTCCCTTTCTTTGAAGGCCGTGCCGATCTTTTTTGATATGACGTTTAAACTTTCTCCGATTAAATACATAGACCCTCCCTCCCGCTATTTTAGGGCTTCGCCCAAATTGGAATGTTGGAATGCTGGAATATTGGAAATATGGGTTAAGTAAGGATCAGATCCTTTATGAACATTATTCCATCATGCCATTATTCCATTATTCCACGCAATTTTATTTTGCCTTGAGGAACCCGGGGATATGGGCCGCTTCTCTTGGTCCTACCGTAATCTGCCAGCCCGGCAGTTCTTCCTCAACATCCCCGGCAATGGCGGCGGCATATCCCGGAATGATGAGTTCCTGGTTCTTGACCTTGTCGGCAATCCCGGATTTTTTGACGAACATGCCGACATCATCCCCGGCAAATTTACCAGCCGCCCAGGCAGTCATAACCGACAGGCCTTCGGAATCCTTGATCAGCAACCAGGAAGGAACCCGACTGCCTTCGACTTCACCGGAAACGATAAAGTACGTCAATGCAAAATTGGTCGTCACCATCACCGGCGAATTTTCATCCGGATTGTTAATTTCATAAATACCTTCGGTTACCGTCATGGGCCGCTGGGGATCGGTATATATGTTTAAGCGTTCCAGCAGGAGGGGAAACAGGCTTTCGCCGGCAAAATCCGAAAGCACAACGATGCCGCCATATTTGGCAACAAAAGTTCCGGCGATCAACGTTTCCATGTCCAGATTCGAGGCCATCTCGTTTGGAAAAAGGATGGTCGGAAAGCCCACCGAGCGATTCAGGTCTTTAAGGGCCGCCCGGCGGATGGCCACCTGGTCATGATGGGCCTGTTTAACTTCGCGGGACCCTGGGTCCAGAACAATATCTTTAATTCCCATCTCGGTAAGTTTTTCGGCCAACGGCGCCAGGCCGTCCACCGAATCGGCCCGCACGGCAACGGGTAAGCTCTGTTCCTTGGCCAGGGCCCCCATTTCATCCACATTGTTGTCGGTGGCCGCATACAGTAACGGACGTTTGAACCCGCAAACATCAACGGCGGCCTTCATAACGCCGGGATCTTCGGTCATCAGCACCAGGTTGAATTCAGAAGATTCGGCAATTTTTTTGGCGGCATTGGCAAAAGCATCCTTGTCGCCATTGGCATCTTTGAGGGCCACCAGTTCCGGCCGCAAATTTAAGCCGACCCGCTCATATTGAAATGCATTCCAGGCCTTTAGTTTGGTTTCGAGATCCGACTCCGCAATGTCGGATTGGACCGAGGCAGCCAGCAGGGTTTGATTGTAGAAGGTTTTTTCGTGACGATACTGAACCGTTTCCCCCCCCGTTGTAGCAGCACGGACGCCTTTGCCGATGGGCACCGGACGAATCGGTGGTGCGGAGGCTTCAGCCAGTTGCTCCCGGGCCTCATCTGAAACGTATGGACAGCTGTCCAATTCCGCTTTGCCGGAAGCCAGATTCATGGCAAATGCCAGACACGTCGGCACACCGCATTCCTTGCAGTTGGTTTTCGGCAATAATTTAAAAATCTGAATACCGGTTAATGCCATTATTTTCTCCTTATTTACGAGTCGTGCCCTGCCCGCCATCGCGAGCCGCTCAGGCGAAGCGGGCGGGGTTACGAGTTACGTGTTGCGAGTTACGCGTCAAAGTAAACGGGCGTCCGTGTTCATAAACCCGTAAACCCGCAACGCGCAACACGCAACGTATTTTAATTAGCCTCCAATGATTGGATCCATTTCCAGCGCCGGATGTTTTTTCTCCTGCAGGAAGGGCAGAATCTCTTCCTCGGTGATTCCGACGGTTTCATCGGCAATACGGTCGATCAGATCCGGCATGCCGACTTCCTCGCCGCGTTTGACCAGCCGTTCGCGGATTTCCTCTTTCAGATCTTTCGGCATCCACACCAGACGTTTGATGCCGCCATCGCCCAGGATAAATTTGCGCTGGGTGATGTTGAACTTGGAGTGCCCCACAAAACCTGGAGAGGAAGCGCCCCCGCCCATAACACCGGCCAGGGTGGTGAACTTCATACCGCAGGGGGTTTCCCCGGTATAATCCCGACCCACCGTCATGATGCCGTTGCAGGACGGCAGCATGGCAGCGATGCATTCACAGCAACCGCAGGTGGTCATGGGATCATAAACCATTGAGTAGAAGTTGTAATGATCGACCGCCCCGCGGCTAGCCTTTTGCACAAATTCATTAACGCCCTTCCACTGGCCCAGAACCGGATCCAGGCATTCGCCCTTTTCGATCGGCTGGTTGGGGCCGGTGGGATTGATTTCAAAAGATGCCTTGCAGTCCATCCAGTTATAGGCCCCACAAAGTCCGGTCCGCTCAGGGCTGACCGTACAGACATGATTGGGCGCAAAGGACTGACAAAGGGTGCAGGAGTAATAGGTTTCCACATCCTCATCGGTCATCTTTTCCACACGCTCATCACGGGTTTTGTACTCGGCCCGTGCGCGCTTGGTCAGCTCATCTACATCCTTTTTATCGGTGTAGAGGGTCACCTGGACTTTGTCGACGATTTTCTGGAAATCCTGGTGGAATTTGGCATGCAGCACCGTACCGATATCCTTGAGGGTGAAACCCTTTTCGATGGCAGCCTTGCTCACCCGGATCCAGGCAATATCGCGCTGGCCGATATGCATGATGCCCTGAATATAATTGATCAGGTGATGAATCTGACGTTCGATGATCGGCTCGAAGTCCGTCTGAAATTCACGCCCGGCGATCTGGACATAAATGCCCAGCGGCATGGTCTCGCCCTCTTTAAGGTCAGTAATCTCCGGGCCGACCACCTCGATCTTGCCGTCGTCGATTTCATTCATCTCGGCCATCTTGACCAGCTCGGTGCACTGGGTCTTGCCGCCGCCCATCTGGGCGTGAAGATCCGCGCCGCGCACACGCTCACCTTCATAGGCCGGTCCAAAGGAGCAGGGAATCTCGATCGACGATACGCTGACCTTCAACCCGCGGACTTCAACCGATTTTTGGACCATCTCGTCGTGGGACACATTGGCCACCACATGCTCATAGGTGCAGATCCCGGTGGGCAGGACTTCGGGGATGTCGGTGTCGGCCAGGGTCGGAAAACCCCAGTTAACGCATCCCGCAGCCGCGCCGGCCCAGTCGGTGCCGACTTCACCCAGGGCATTGACAAAGGCAAAGATGCGGTTCTTGTTGTAGAGCAACATGGTTTTATAATCGCCAGGCTGGACGTTGCCGAAGGCCATCGCCGCCCGGTTGGCAAATCCCAGGGCAAAAATAGCCGACGAAATATAAGGACCGAAAGGCACGATCCGGGTGTTCCAGCCGATCTGAACCCCGGCTTCCAGCAGCTGCTGGGCCACCGAGGTGTTATTGTGACCGGCTGCCAGGAAAATGTATAGACTTCGTCTCTGGTATTCCTCGACAATTTCTTTGGCGATTTCAGGATCCGGAGCAGCGCCAACAATGGCGGCAAAGCCCGGAGCGCTGCCATCCACAAACTCGACCCCGCGTTTGCGGAAGACGGTATCATCGGCCGCCCCCAGCCAGATTTTGCCGGCTTCTTCGTCGATATCTTCAGAATGCAGATAGAAATCCGGTTCGTTTAGGTAACGCAGGGCCTCTCTGATCTCAAACGCAAAAAGGGTGGCCATACCGGCATCCAGTAATGGCCCCAGGTAAGGCAGATGGTTCATGCCCTTGATGTGCGGCGGCAGGAGCTTGCGCGCCACATCCAAGGCCTTTTGAATATCTTCCAGGGTTTCGACTTTAATTCCCAACAGTGAGTAAATCACCGGCAGATAGTAGGCGGTGTTGGGAAATCCCACCTTGGTATCTGCATTGAAGGTGTCCAGCGCTTTTTGGTATTCGCCTTCAACCTGCGACACAACGTTGTAGCCACCTTGAATCGCGGCAAATGCAACTAGCTTAGACATACAGTTGCCTCCTTTTTTGAGGATTTTAAGTTGTTAATTGTAAGTGCGAATCAAGGAATCGAGAGATGAAGACCCATGCTTCCGAAACCCCTCAATCCCTAAATTAGCATTATGCTTCGAGCCGCTGGCGATCGGCCATATCCATCAGGACCCGCTCGCGCGCTTTGTCGATGCCAAGCTCTTTACGCTTTTTATCGATATGGGCAATCATTTTGCGGGCCATTTCGATCGGATCGGCCGCCAGATCCCACTTGCCGCCGTAAATTTTCTCCAGCTCTTCAAACAGATACTGTTGAAAAACCGGTGAGCCAGTGACCGGCAGATTCACGCCAAACAGGGTGTACACACCCGAGGCCACAAAATACTGACCGATGCTGATGGCTTTTTCGCTCATCCATTCCGGTGCGGCACCGGCCGCCGGCAGGTCCTGGATGTCATTGCCCAGTCCGCCGGCTTTGACCACCTCTGTGGCCGCCAGCAAAATACGGCTGTTGTCCACGCAGGAGCCCAGATGCAGCACCGGCGGGATACCCACGGTCTCACACACCTCGGCCAGGCCCGGCCCGCAGTAAACGTGGGCGGCGCCCGGTGTCAGCAGGCCTTCCATAGCGCAGGCGATTCCGTTGCAGCCGGTGGTCAGTACGATAACGTCATTTTTGACCAGCTCTTTGACCAGCGTGAGATGGGCTTCGTTATGGCGGCTGCGGGCGTTGTTGCAGCCGACCACGCCGGCAACGCCCCGGATGCGGCCGTTGATGATATTGTCATTCAAGGTGTAATACGAGCCGCGGAAGGTGCCTCCCAGATGATATTGAATCGACTCCACCCCAAAACCCGCAATCTGGGCGGCTTTCTGGGCCGGAATCATGACGTCGGCACCGCGGTTTTCGAAATTATCGATGGCCATTTTAACGATTTTCTTGGCGTCTTCCATGGCATGGTGTTCATCGAATTCGATGTGGGTGACATTGTCCTGTTCCATGCGGGCGATCGGGTGGGTGGTGATCAGTTTGGTGTGGAAACATTTGGCCACATTGGCCAGATTCTGAAAAACACACTGAACATCAACCACCATGGCATCGCAGGCGCCGGTCACAATGGCCAGCTCCTGCTGCAGGAAGGTGCCGGCCGGCGGCACTCCGTGACGCTGCAGAATCTCGT
>JASFGH010000029.1:0-15890 GCA_050123865.1 Desulfobacterales bacterium
AAACAACTGCGATGACCGTACTGCTGGTGGAGAACACGTAGACAATAATCGGACCCAGAACCAAAATAGTGGGAAGCTGAACCACTGCAAGAATCAGCACCAACAGGGCCCAAAGCCCCGCGCCAGGCACGCCGGCTAAAAGAAAACCAAGGCTCGCCATGAGCGCCTGAATTAATGCGACGCCCAGAATACCCAGGGTAACGCTTCGCACAGTCGCCACTGCGAGTTCGACGGTCTTTGTCCCCCTCTCGCCCGTAAGCCGCGTAGCAATTGCCCGCGCAGCCCGACCGCCACCGGCATCATTTGCCAGCAGAATACCGGCGATAATTATCGAAACCACGAACTTTAGGATACCGATCCCGGCACCCGCAGCGGCGGACAACAGCGGGATACCAAACTTTTTGAGCTGCGGGGTGATCTTGCTTAGAGCAGCTCCGAGATTGTTCGCAGCCAGGCTCCAGAACTCGTATAAAGGTTCGCCGATGACCGGCCAGGACCTGACACTCTCCGATGGTGGCGGTACGCTTAGTGTGCCCGCGTCAAGATGTGCCGAATATGCTTTGGCGGTTTCTATGAGAGATCCGGAAAGCATATAGGTCGGAACGAGCAGGATGATCACCGCAAGGAGTGTTATCAGGGTTGCCGACAACCGGCCACGTCCGCCCAGGGCGGATTTAAGCCGGTTGTAGCCGGGGTGGATTGCAACGGCAATGATGATGCCCCAGACGATAATCTGAATGAAAGGCTGACCGATCTTGAAACACCAGTAAAGGAGCAGAACGGCGAGGCCGACATGGATGGTTACCTCGAGCGCTCTTGCCACAAACAATTTGTCGTTCGAAGATTGATTGGATGTATTCATTCTGAGGCCTCCCGGGGCATTACAATTTAAATGATTTTAAGGTAAGTTAAGGTGGTGAAACATAGATACTGTAGATCAGATATTGTGTCAAATCTGTCAATTTAAAAACACAAGACGGTAATGAACCAAGATAATTTTGGAGACCTATCCCGTAAAGAACCAAATAGCATATGAGACCGGGTAGCCGGGGGGCATTGCTGCCCCCAAGCCGCCTATGAACCGTGCGTGATAGTCTCCCATCACACGGCTCAAGCCCTTTAAAGGCCGACCTCGGCATAGAGGTGACCCGGGGATCGAAAATTCCAATCACCTTTGCGATACCCACTGGCAGCCAAAACCCATTCGCTAAAGGGCGCATGGCACACATAAAGTGGCCTCATTTGCTATCCCCCCTAAAATCGGTTCTACCAGCTTTCTCGCAATGAACCACCCGATGGACGTCAGCTCCCTTGCGGGCCGGGTGATGTCTCAACCCGTATCCATCTATCCTAACCCCTCACCCGCATGGAGCTTCCAGGAGCGCTTCGGCCTCACGGCTTCCACACCGTCTGTACAAACAGACTTTGGCGCATTGTCAGAAAGGCTTCATACCCGTCAAGGATGCACCTTGAGCGCATGCTTCCATAGGATCGCAGCGACGGGACGCTGGGTTCAGACAAAGACTTAGTGCCTGCGCTGAACAGTCACAATCCGCGACTTCGTGTCGCAATGCTGATATATTGAGATATGCACAAATATCGATTTTCCTAAAATCATTTCAGATATGAAAGGAATATATGAGATGTCTTGTGAATTCTGATATCTACTCCCACCATTTAAAGAAATGATGCACCGGTCCGTGGCCGTTGCCGATTGTATAGGCGGCTCCGGCCGCAATGGCCTGGTTTATATAGGCTTTGGCTTTTTGTAAGGCCGGTTCGATTTCGTGGCCTCGAGCGAGATATGCGGCAATCGCTGATGAGAGCGTGCAGCCGGTGCCATGGTTGTTGCGGGTTTGAATGCGTTCCGCCGTCAACCACACCGGGCGGTCCCCGCCCGAAAGGTAAAGCAGGTCGCTGCTTTGATCGTCATCCCCGTGCCCGCCTTTAATTAAGATGCTTCGGCTTCCGTGTGCAGCCAGTGCCCTGGCGGCGCTTTCAACATCTTGCCGGCTTTTGATGGTCTGTCCAGCAAGGATGACGGCCTCCGGCCGGTTGGGTGTCACGACCTCGGCCAGTGGCATCAAATAGGATTTGATGGCCTCAACGGCTTCATCCTGCAACAGTTTATCTCCGCTTTGAGCCACCATAACTGGATCAAGCACGATTTTTTCCGCGCCATGTCTTTTGAGTGCTGAAGCCACTGCCTCGATCAGCTCGGCCGAATAGAGCATACCGATTTTAATGGCATCGGCCCCGATATCGCTCAGGACAGCATCGATTTGTTCGATGGCAAATGCTGGCGGGACGGCATGGATGCCGTTAACGCCCAGGGTATTCTGGGCGGTCAGGGCGGTAATAACCGACATACCGTAACAGCCAATAGCTGAAAACGTTTTCAGGTCGGCCTGAATGCCGGCGCCGCCGCCGCTGTCGGAGCCCGCAATGGTCAGAACTTTACGATATTGTTTGGGGGTTTTCTGATTTTGGGCAGCTTCATTCATTTTCTTTGGCCTTAAAATGATCCCAACCTGTCGGGGTTATGGGTTTGGTTTTACCGTCCGAATAGATGAGGGTGAGCTGTTTGTCCGCGGTGATTTCACCGATGGCAAACAGCGGGCGCTTAAATTTATTCTCAAAGTCATGCGCAATATCTTCGGCGCGGTCCGGCGCTATCGTGCATAGCAGGGTGTAATCTTCGCCCCCGGAAAGGGCATAATCGACCGGGTCAAAATCAAAACGCGCGCAAAAATCTTTCAGGTTCGGTGAAATTGGAATTTTATCGGCATACAGACGGGCGCCCACCTTGCTTTCTTCAGCAATGTGACCCAGATCGGAGCTCAAACCGTCACTGGTATCGATGGCAGCATGAACGCCCGCTTGGCGGGCAAGAAAGCGGCCTTCCTGCAGATGAGGTTGCGGCAGGTTGTGGGCCTTAAGCAATGTTTTGAGCCCTTGCGTGTTAGCGGCAATTTGATTGAGTATCAGATGCAGACCGGCCTTGCTATCGCCCAGAAATCCGGTTGAAATTATGATATCTGCCGGCCGGGCGGTATCGCGGCATAGAATCTCTGACTCCGGCACCATGCCCTGAATGACGATATTGATGATCAGATCTATCTTCGAGCGGGTGGTGTCTCCTCCGAGCACATTGACATCGAATTTGGCGGCCAGATCCTTGATGCCGTCATAGATATCATCGAGGTAATCCAATTGACAAACGTCAGGGATGGCGATACTGATAAATGCCTCCCGTGCGGTGCCGCCCATGGCGGCGATGTCGCTCAGGTTGACAGCCAGCGCCTTATAACCCAGATCAAATCCAGATATGGCCTCACGCAGGAAATGGATGCGCTCGACCAGCAAATCGGTTGTAATCAGCGCCAGTTGTTCGGGGTCGTTTCGAAAAGCGGCGGCATCATCGCCGATCGCTTTGACAATCGTATCCGGCCGAATCAAGCAGCCGCGGCTAATTTTTTTGATAAAACCAAATTCACCGATTTTTTTCAGGCTCATATCTGTTGGGCCTCTTTTATAACCTGCTTTAGCTCGCGGGCTGCGGCTTCGGGGTCATCGGCGGCCACAATCGCCGAAACCACCGCAACGCCGTCCGCGCCGTTGCGAACGACCTCGGCCGCGTTGTCGCGGTTTAAACCACCGATGCCCACCAGCGGTAATCTGACGGCCTTTCGAATCTTCCTTAATCCTTCCAGCCCCAGGGCAGGCGCCGTATCGGTTTTGGTGGGCGTGGCATAAATGGGGCTAATGCCCAGGTAATCGGCGCCACCTTTTTCAGCCACAATGGCGTCTTCCAGGCATTCAGCCGAAATGCCGATGATCATCGTATCGCCCAGAATTCCTTTGGCCGTTTCCAGCGGCATATCCGTTTGCCCAAGATGCACACCATCGGCTGCGACCGCCTGAGCGACATCGATCCGGTCATTGATAATCAACGGGATATTACGGGTTTTAAGGAAAGCTTTAATGCTCTGGGCCCGTTCGATAAACTCCAGGGTCGAACATTCTTTTTCGCGCAGTTGCACAACGCTGGCACCACCGTTTACGGCAGCGGTGACAATTTCAAAGGTTGAACGGCCGCGGGCCAGACCCCGATCGGTCACTAAATACAATGAGTAATCGATGTTTGGTAATTTCATTACCCAAGAATCCTTCTATCATTTTGTTCGTGGTCCGTGGTCAGTTGTCCATTGCTCAGAACATGGATTTTATTGGATTGCCGCTGGTGATTTCGTGTTGGATTCTAAACGACGGACAAAGGACCACTGACAACTGACCAATTAATTTCCCTCGATTTTAGCGCCGTTTTGCAGATCCTGCGGTGTAATGGTATACAGGGCGTCGAGCATTTGGATCATAAAGCTTCCCGGAGCGTCAGCATGGCGGCCGGCAACCTCGCCGGCCAGGCCGAAGTAGGCCAGCGCTGTTGCCGTGGCCCTGAGTGGATCATCATCGATGGCTAAAAACGCCCCGATCACCACTGTGGCCGTGCAGCCGGTGCCTGTGACATAGCCCATCAGGGGGTGTCCGTTTGCCACCCGCACAACGCGGCTGCCGTCGGTGATCAGATCCACCGCTCCGGTGATGGCCAGGGTGGTGTTGAGCTCCTTGGCCAAAACCGTGGCGGCCTCTGCGGCTTCTTCGACCGAGTGAATCGAATCCACCCCTTTTGTTTTCGAGTCCTCATGCCGCAGCGACAATATTTCCGATGCGTTACCGCGGATGACACTGATTCTGGCAGCATCGATAATTTTTTTAGCCGAATTCGTGCGCAGCGGTGTGGCGCCGGATCCAACCGGATCGAGAATAATCGGTGTTTGCTGTTCGCTGGCCTTATGGCCGGCCTTTATCATCGCAGCAATCCAATCATCGGTTAATGTACCGATATTGAGCACCAGCGTACCCGCAAAGGAAACCATGTCTTCAACTTCATTCTGAGCGTGGGCCATTACCGGTGAAGCCCCCATTGCCAGCAGGGCATTGGCCGTGTAATTCATGACCACAAAATTGGTGATATTATGAATGAGCGGTTTTTGCTTCCTGACGGCCGTCAGATTATGAGCGGCCTGTTCGTTTAAATTTTTCATTATTTACCTCATGTATTCGTCGGTTTTTTTGTTCTATCTGTAGCCAGATTTAAGAAAAACGCCTCGACTCCTCAAATATACAAGCCGCTTCCAGCAGGAAACGGCTTGCACGAATGCGCATGGATAATCTGATTGTCGTTCCTTACGCTGGTATTATCCAGATCAGGTTCCAAGGGTATAATCTCAGGCAAATAAAGCCACCGCAACTGTTTGTTGTTTGGCAAAGGATCTACTTGACCGTTACAACCGGACAGGGCGCATTCAATATCACGTACTGAGCGGTGGAGCCAAACACGAGTTTGCCGACTTTTGACCGGCGCCTGACCCCCATGATGATTTCGTCTACCTGTTGCTCTTCGGCCAGGCGGGTCAGATCCTCACCGGGCTCCAGACCCCTGACCGACAGCAGCGATTCGCAGACAATGTCTTTCTTTTTGAATTCATTTTGGTGATATTCCAGCTCGCGCTCATTGTTTTCAAAGTCTCTTTTCGGCACATCCGGCCCGCCGACCATTGATCGAACCAAAAAAATTTGTGCGCCAAATGCCCTTGCATGCTCTGCCGCCAGCTCCAAGGCCGATTCAGATACTTTGGATCCGTCAAACCCCACCATAATTTTCATAATATCTACCTCCTAAAGTCCCATATCTTGATTAATCAGAATGATTTTTACTCTGCCCTTGGGAAATGCTTTTTCAGTGATGGTCCAGGTATTGCAAATTCTGTCCGGGCTCTGGCACTCCTGGCAATAAGATGTCTTCACACAGGGCGTTTTCTTATCCAGTCGCATGGCGTTAGTCGGCGCAACGTAATTTTTCACCCGGAACATGGCTTCTTCCAGATCGGGCACAATTTTATTGCGTCCGACCATAATAATGACCCAGTGGGGGCCGAAAGTCAGCGCCGCGATTCGATTGCCAATCATATCAAGATTCACCAGCTGACCGGCTTCGGTGACGGCATTGGTTCCGGTGATAAACAGATCGGCATGCAGCGCCTGCCGTCGTCGTTGCTTTTTTTCATCATCAGAAAGCTTTTTCTCGAACGTATCCCAGACCTCGAGATCTGCCTGACCTTTCAGCTTTTTGTAGAGGCCCGATGCGGTAAAGGTCATCGAACCGCCCCAGGATACGGTCCTAGGTTTTAATTGAGGGATCAGATCTTCCAGCACAATTACATTCGCATCCGCTTCATTTTGCGCTAAAAAGACATCAAAGTTGTTGGCTTCAAGAGCCGCCTTTACTTCTGCCAGCCGGATTTGCCAAAAGTTGTCGATCGGTTTGTCCATTCATACCTCCTGCGGCAAACGTTTTTGTGAGAGCTTTTATGTGATTTTGGTGACCACCAACGTTATATCATCTGTTTTTGCCAGCGGATGGCAGAAGCTGTCAACCGCTTTGATTACTGCTTGAATGATTTCTTTGGCCGGTCGATCGGCATGCTGGCGGATGATATCTTTAAAATGCGCTTTGCCGAACATGTCGCCTTCGGGGCTTTGCGCCTCCCAGATCCCGTCGGTCCCCATCATAATGATCTGGCCCGGGCGAATGTTTTTATCAAATTTTTGATAAGCAGCCTTCTCAGATACGCCCAATGGCAGCGCATTGCCGGCCAGTTCTTCAAACCGGCCGTCTGCGCGGTCGTATATCATGGCCGGGTCATGACCGGCATTAACCCAGTGAATGATCTGGTGGTCGCGGTCGATTTCACAAATGAACAGCGTCATAAAGCGCCCGGAATCTTCGACATCCCGCGTCAGTTGACGGTTCACGTCGGATACCACCTGATCCAGTTCCCCCGATCTCGAGGTGCGCTGGCGCAGAAAAGCCCGGGCAGTGGTCATGAGCAATGCCGACGGGATGCCGTGATCGGCGACATCGCCCACCACCACGCAGATCTTTTTCTGATCTTTTCCCCCGGTCAACAGATAATCGTAATAATCGCCGCCGGTTTCTTCACAATAGATGCTAGTGCCCGCAATATCCAGGCCGACCATTTTGGGGTCCTGAGCGGGGAGCAGATTCTGCTGGACCTCCATGGCGATATCCAATGATCGCTGCAAGCGCTCACGCTCCTTGAGCCCGTCGGTCATTTCATTAATGACGTCGCCGGTATAGCCGATCTCATCATTGGTGGTCACCTGGACTTTTTTTTCAAAGCGGCCGTTTCGCACATTGCGCAGCGTTTGGATAATTTCGGTAAAGGGAATCGTTAGATTCTTGCTGACCAGACCAGTCAGATATATGCCAACGCCGATATAAATAAAAATATTGGTATACAGGGCTATTTGTATTTGCTTCAGAGTGGTAGCGGCATCTTGTTGCAGACCGCTTAATCTCATAAGAATAAGTATTATTGAAACCAACGGTATAAGGTTGCAGGCAAACAAAAGTGCCACCAGGCGCGTGCGGATACGGATTCGCAGCGTTTTGGGAATTTTAGTCAAGCCACCTTCGGGGAAAAAGTGTGGTGCCAGCTTTTTTTGTAAAACATGCTCCAGCATAAAAAATGCGATGGTAATCGTAATCAGGCCTGCACTGATGCTCATACATAAAGAGCGTTGCACCATATTGGGGCCCCCGCCGTAAGCCCAATTGATGGTCGGATACACAACGGCTGCCAGAAGCCACATGCTGAAATCAAAAGATATGATAACAAACGGTTCGTTTAGCAGTCGCCGGCGGGCGACACTGGTCAAATCGACTGAGATGGATTCCTCGCGAAACTTGGCATTTAAAAAGCGTCGTATCGGTTTTTCGTATATTAGTGTCGCCAGGGTAACAAAAGTAAATGCAAACGGTGTAAAAAGCGCATCCACCCAATAGGCCACTGGGTGCGACCAAACGTATTTTGGCGGCTTGCCTTCGGCTATCAGCAGCAAAGCGTTCACAAAGAAAACACCAATAAAATTGGCCAGAAAGTTAGCCCCCAGCATTTCATTTTTAAGATGGAAGCGTTTAAATTTTGTCATGGTGGGTGGCTCCGGTCGTCATGAAGGCGATATAGAAATCCAGCTTATCGTCTGTTGGTCCAGATCTGGCAGTCGGCAAATAGAACAAATTCCATAGACCCTGCATTAAATAAGGTGAATGCTTAGAATAATTTGGAACTACTACAATATCAAGTAGAAATCAAATCAGACGACAGACCAACCGGTCATTAATGCACTTCGCTGAGCATCCTTTGATCGCGAACTCCTGTAAGACAAATTGACGATCTGTTTTTCTTCTGCATATTATCTTTAATCTGCACCTGTGGTGTGTTATTGTGCCTTAAAACATTGTGCGCAACCCCTCGATGAAACATGGTGAAGCTTAATGGGTAAAAGAATAAAAAAATTTAAGGATGTTGATCATGTAGCTGCAGCGCTTGAGTCCGCTGATTATATTTGTTCGAAAACGATTGCCACGGTTGTTTTTTTAGCGCAGGCCACGCTCAAACCGGTGCTGGTGGAAGGCCCCGCCGGGGTGGGCAAAACCGAACTGTCCAAAGCCGTTGCCCGCAGCCTGGAGCGCAAGCTGATTCGTCTGCAATGCTACGAAGGACTGGATGAAACCAAAGCGCTCTATGAATGGGAGTATGCCAAGCAGCTGCTGTATACCCAAATGGTTAAAGAAAAAATTGCTGATGTGGTCTCCGGCGCTCACAGCCTAACCGAAGCGGTGGATCGCATTGCCGAACAGGAAGATGCCTTTTTCTCCGAACGGTTTATCCAACCGCGGCCGCTGCTGCAGGCGATTTCATCTATACAACCGGTTGTCCTGCTGGTGGATGAAGTCGATAAATCCGACCCTGAATTCGAGGCCTTTCTGTTAGAAGTCTTAAGTGATTTTCAGGTATCGATTCCAGAGCTGGGCACCCGCACGGCACGCAATATTCCCTTTGTATTTTTAACCTCCAATGATTCGCGCGATATGAGCGACGCCCTGAAGCGGCGCTGCATTCACCTGTACATCGATTATCCGGATCGCGATCTGGAGATGAAAATCGTCCAGCTCAAAATTCCCGGAATTAAGGCAACGCTGGCCGGCCAGCTGATCGATGCAATCCATAAAATTCGGGATCTTGACCTCAAAAAGAAACCCTGTGTTTCGGAAGCCCTGGATTGGGCCCAATCGCTGCTGGCACTGCAAATCGAGGATCTGAGCCCGGAAGTTGTCAGGGATACCCTGAATGTGATTCTCAAATATCGGGCCGATGTGGATCAGGTTCAAGGCAAGCTATCTCAGATAATCAATTATTCTAATGGTTGAACTGGTTTTGAAATTCGTTGGTATCGCCCGTTCCGCCGGTTTGCGGATAGCTACCTCTGAGGTGCTCGATTGCCTCGATCAAATGCAGCTAGTTGATATCGCAGAAGAGCCGCAATTTGCAGCGGTCTTACGTGCCAATTTTGCTAAAAGTCGGCGGGAGCAGCAACATTTCGACCGTCTGTATCAGATGTTCTTCCATGAGTTGCGCCAGGATGCCTCGATTGTCAACTCCGAACCTCTGGCGCAACAGGTCCAAGATATTCTGCAGGCGCTGGCAACGGCACAAGAAGACCATCCAAACATGCAGACAGTGCTGGACTTTATAGACGGCAATCCGCTGCCCTATTTTGAGCAGCTTCAGCGGATCGGATCCGCACTGAATGATCAAAACCACGGACCGGGAGCGAATCTAGGTGCGGTGACCCAACGCCTTGAAATTATGCTCGCGCTCGATGCAGCGGAGGCGGCCCTGGAGCAATTTTTGGCCGACCACCGTGACCGGTTGGACTGGGAAATGCGTCGCGACTTGAATGCACTTTTTAAAAGCCGACTGGACAGTGCCCGCCGCTTGTTAACCCAGGACCGCCAGGCATATGCGAACGGCTCTGATAAAAACGTACCGTATCGACAGCGGCTGGACCACCTGGGGGAAATCCATTTTGCTTCGCTGTCCAAAAAGGAAGTGGCGGACATGCGTGAGGTGATCGAACAACTGGTGCGCAAGCTTAAAGATACCATCAGCCGGCGCTATGCACGGCAAAACCGGGGAATGCTGGATATCAAAAAGACCTTGCGGCGGGCCGCCGGCTATCAGGGGATCCCAATGGAATTGTGTTACCGCCATCGGCCCTTGCGGAAAAGTAAAATCGTCGCCCTGTGCGATGTCTCCGGGTCCGTATGGTCAGCGGCCCGATTCATGTTAAACATGCTCTATTCATTACAGGAATGCTTTACCCATGTGCATAGTTTTGTATTTGTGGCCGGTCTGGATGAGGTTTCCCATGTTTTTGAAGGTTTTGAAATCAACCCGGCCATTGAAAAAATATTGAAGGAGGCCGATATCGAGTACAATGCGGCGACCGATTACGGATTGACGTTTCGACAGTTTAAAAACAGGCACATGGATATGCTCAATAAAAAAACAACCCTGATTATTATCGGTGACGGCCGGACAAATTACGGTAATCCGGAAGCAGGTATCCTGGATGAAATGCGCGACAGAAGCCGTCGGGTAATCTGGCTCAATCCCGAGACGCCCTATTTCTGGTATACGGGAGACAGCGAAATGCGAACCTATATGGAATACTGCGACGAGGTCCGTCCCTGCCAGAACCTGAATCAGCTGCTGGAATTTATTAAGTCACTGGTTTTGTAAGAAAGCGCTACCACACCTACGAAAATCGCATCGAAGCACCTGAAGACAAATACCATGGATTCAATAGACATCAAAAAGGTTGAAAATTCGCAAAGCCCGTTTTGCCGGGATTTTATTGAAACGCCGTTTGTTCTTTATCGCCATGACCCCAACTGGGTCCCCTGGTTCGACAAAGACATCATCGCTTTCATCGATCGCCACCATCCGGTGTTTGAACATTCAACGGGGGACTTTTTCGTGGCGTTAAAGGGAAATCAGGTCGTCGGCCGTATTTTTGTTTTTGATAACACGCGCTACAGCCAAACGCATTCGATGAACAGCGCTTATTTTTATTTTGTCGATTTTGTTGATGATGGCCCGGTTGTTGAAAGACTATTCCAAACAGCCATTGATTGGGCCAAAGCCAGGAATCTTGATAGCTTGATAGGCCCGATGGGGCTGGGCGGAGTGACCGGGGTAGGCTTGCTGGTATCCGGCTTTGACCAACGCGCGGCAATGACAATGATGATGTATAATCATGCTTATTATGCACAGCGCTTCGAAGAATTCGGGTTTACAAAATATATTGATAATTTTTCATTTTATCTGCCCACCACCGCCACGCTGCCGGATATCATCGCTCAATCCGCAGCAGATCTCCTAAAAAAGGGTGAGTGTCGTGTTCTCGAATTTAAATCCAAGCAGCAACTGCTGGAAATTGCCGACGACATTGTAACCGTTTTTGTGCAAACGCTCAGTGACCACGTCGGCAACTATGAGTTGTCGGCAAATGAGCTGACTTTTCTTAGGAATAGCCTTGTGCAATTAGCCGACCCCAGGCTGATCAAAATCATCACCTACAAAGACAAGGTCATCGGGTTTTTGTTCGGCTTTCACGATCTTTCTGCCGCTATGCAAAGGGCAGGGGGCAAATTAAATCTGTGGTCTTCTTTCCGGTTGCTGCGCGAATATAAAAAAGCGGATCGGATCCTGATTAATGGAATGGGCATCTTGCCTGATTTCCAGGGTACCGGTGCCAACACCCTCCTATATGCGGAGATCGAAAAAACGATTCGGCAATACACCCAGTTTAAGCATTTAGAAATGGTTCAGATTCAGGAGACCACTGCCAAAATGCTCAGCAATGTTGATACGCTGCAAGGCGAGATTCTTAAGACCCACCGGGTGTATCAACTCAAATTCTAATTTAGTACCCCATAGTAAATTAAAGGGTCCTGTCATTTCCCGATAGGCGATGTGAATTTTAAAGCGCAGGTGACTTGATTTTCGGAACGAGACGTTATCGATAGTATTTAACTATTTCGAATCGATTGCAATCCGCAACGATTATTGGCGGACCCTAAAGCTTTCGATGCATTTTTGAGATCGGCTTTAAAAAAAGCAGAGCCTTTAGGCCCTGCTTTGCGTTTATGGTGTATAGGAGGGAAAAAGAAAGGAACAGACTAGTCCCACCTACCTGCGGATGAATCCGTTGATACATGCCGGGTGAGTGATCTTGATGCCGTTTTAAAGGACAGCGTACCGCCCCCAACCCGAATGGGTTCGCCTGTGCCCCACGTATAACCGGCCATATCTGTTTGCATCAAATTCCATAAATCCTCATCATTCGAATATCCATCATCGGATATTTTCATGTTGGACCACACGAGTGACTCTCTGACATTGAGTTCTTTTATTCCGGTGATCAAAGCTCTTTCGTTTGCGGTATCGGATACGATATCAAGTTTTTGAATCGATACGGATGCGATAACACCCATGATTATCATCACCGAAACCAGTTCAATTAACGTAAAACCTCTCTGGTTCAGGCCAAAATAATCTTTGCGCATATGGATCAGTCCCTTTCTTTTCAGTCTGACTTCGGTCTTGTAGTTATGGTTCATACGGGTAATTATCGAACACCAAGATACCGCACCTTTTTCATACCCTCAGAGCGCTGGCGCATGGAAATACAGCTCTTGCATCATTCATCGCAAAAATTATGCCAATACAATGAATTATCTCAATTATCGTAATATTATTAAGGATTATAGATACTTATAGAATGGCATAAATCTGCTGTAGACGGGGCCCTGAAAAGAATGTGCTATTATTTGTGAAGTTTATTTCACAATATAGTGGCGATTAAGGTAAGGGATTCATACATCGGTTGGAACGCTTATTTGTCCGAAAATGGTGTTCTCCAGGGTAATGTTCATCTGCCGCTGGGCAGAGCAAGGAAGGATCGGAACGTGCTATAAAGGGGCGATTTAAATCAGAATCAGTTCACCAAATTCAACGCCAAATCCATATTGATCCGTCCAGACGACTTTACCCTTTAGTTATGCCAACGATTCGACCATCTGATTTGCTTCGCAAAGCATCAATCTTTCGTCTTTCCAGGGCTGAAGCGTGGGTTTTAACTCAGCCGAATCCACCGTATGGTTACAAATAAAATACGCCAATTGTGATCGTTGCCGCTGGTTCAATTCACCAAATTTCACCCCGCATTTGCGAATCGAAAAGGAATTTAGCGGAATATCCGACTTAGTTTCATAATCGAAAACCGGTTTAAAGAGTATCCGGTCCAGATAAAAAGCGTCTTTAGCAAATAAGATATCCATCTTAAACAGGCTATTTGACCCTTTGTTGTGGTCAATGTAATGGAAAGCCAGCCCATCGGTTGAAATATTGATGATCTGACCCATTTTGATGGGCTTGGATTTGATGACCGCGAAGGCAATCTCGCCCATGCTCATATCTTTTATTTTGCTCAATTCTATGGATGTGGACCTCAGAACGGCAAAAGTACCCGGTTGAACCCCATAACGTTGGTGGTTTCGGCGCTCCATCTGACTTACCTCTTAGAATGGGGAGTGAACACATAAAGATTGGGGATATACATATTCATTGAGTAGCAAATTTCTTGCCAAAATAACTATCGGAGGCACTTGTTTACGAACAAAAAGTCGATTATAGTATAAATTTCAGTTTGTTATGTTGTTATAAAAAAATGAAAATGCATTCATTTTCTGACATTAGCAAACTTAATCGAGAAGAATTTTGTGCATTTTTATGCACAGGCATATTCTTAATGCGGCTAATTTGTCGGCGATACTGCGCTTTTGAGGAAACCGGTCTGCGCAAGCCCTGTATAGAAAAAAATAAAGCGATCTTATTGTTTGACATTTTCGTCAAATTTATTGACAACCCCTAACGGACAGTTGCGACGGTTTGGAAGTATTTAATTCGTCAGAGAATTGATGAAAATCAGCAACGCATCGGCGCTGTTTAGGTGCGCAATATGGGGCGGGTCGAGGCAGCCTACCAAAGGAGGAAAATATATATGCCAGCCATCACGCTTTATTGTAAGTCTATTGAAATAAGCCTTAAAACAGGTCCGGATATTCGTGATATCACACCGCCATTTGAGCAACTGATTCATGAATCTCAGGTTGAGAATGGTAGCTTAAACGCCACCATGGTGGGATCCACCGGATCATTGACGACGATTGAATATGAACCCGGAGTGGTCAGAGATCTAATGGCAGCCGTCAATCGCCTGGTGCCTGCGGAACTGGAATACGAACATGAAAAAGCCTGGCATGACGGCAACGGGCACAGCCATGTGCAGGCCGCATTATTAGGCCCCTCGATTGCCCTGCCGATCCGAAACGGGCGCCTGAAATTGGGAACCTGGCAACAGGTAGTGGCCATCAACCATGATAATCGACGCCGTCAACGCAGCATCGAGGTCACCATCATTGGTACTACCGCTTAAGCTTTATAGGGATATTAAACAAGTAAACCGGCGGACAAGAGATAAGCGCCCTGAAACCAGTATTAGCGTTTGCGGCGGAGACGGTTCATAGCCAGCCTCAAACTGGTTTGCATGCGACCAATCGCCTGGGCCAATAAACCGATCTCATCTCTTGATTTTATATCGATTTTTACATTCAATTCACCCAGACTCATGCGCTCGGCTGCATCGGTAAGCTTCATTACCGGCGTTACGATTGCACGGGCTGAAAACCATGCAATGACCGATACCAATAATATGGTGCAGCCCAGAAGGGTCAGCGCAAATTTTTGCATGCGGTTTAATGCAGCAAACACCTCACTGTCTTCCTGTTGCATGGCCAAAGCCCATCCGTAATTGTTGCTACGGACGTGACCCAGGGCCGGGTTGTCATTTGCGGTGTTAAATCGAGTGGTAATGGTTGTCCAGCCTTTTTTACGGTAGTTGGAGATCAAGGGATGGCTGTTGAGGTTTTTGCGTTTGGACACGAATTGCCGGTTGGGGTGGGCGACTACGAAGCCTTTCTCATCCACCAAAAAAGCGTGTCCGGTTTTACCCTTTTTCCATGTCGCAACGCTTTTGGATAAGTCGTCAATGGTCATTGCAGCTGCCATAACGCCTACAGTCTGGTTAGCTGCTTTAATCGGAACCGACAGTACCAGAGCCGGCTTCTTGGATGTTTTGCCGATCAACGTTTGCCAGCTGAGGCCCTTGCCCCGAATGATATCCTTGTAATATTGGCGGTCAGAATAATCCTTGAGGGGCACATCATCACTGCGGGCCACATTGACGCCGTCGGTTCCTACGGTAAATACCAGATACATCCAGGGGTATTGCTTTTGAATGGTTTCCAATATGGACTTCTGCAATATGCCGTCCATGGATTGGATTTCAGGTAGCTTCGCGGCGGTTTGCAAAATGGCAACATTATTATTAATCCACCCGTTAATCTGATTTTCCAAGCCCGAGGCCGTCTGGGCCATCAGCGCTTCAGTATCGGTGCGAATCCGTTCGTTGGTTTCGCGTAAGGTAATTCCCCAAAAAATGGCAAAAGGCAATAAACTGACGATGAGCATAACGGTGATAATTTTACCAAACAGACCGAAACGCACTTTCTGACCGCCGTAAAATGGGGGTACCTCACGGTGTAAATCCTCAGCTTCCGGGCGCAGTGATGCCGGCCTTTCAGCGGCTTGCTCGGGCATCGGCGGTTCCGGAGGCGGTTGCTCATCGGGTATGTCGGGCGCCAGAGCCGATTCATCAGCGACTGCAGGTGCAGGCTTGGTTATAACCATGATGTTAGTGCAGACCTTGCATTTAACCCTTGCTTTTTGGCCTTTCATCTTCGTTTCGTCAACGAGATATTTTTTCCCGCATTC
>JASFGH010000030.1:0-15598 GCA_050123865.1 Desulfobacterales bacterium
TTGAATCTCAAAATCTGACTGTAAATATAGATATGGCTTTAGGCAATTCAAGGTGTCGCAGCCAATTGGAACAGCGCGTTTATTCAATTATCCTTTGATTCAAGCAAGGAAACACATTTTCATTGACAACAATGCTGGAGTTTTGCGCTCAGTGGCCGATATACCTTTTTAGAGATGGCGCCAAGAAAACAATGCCTGTGAAGGAGACCCGATAGCATGAACAGCGTTTCAACCTGTTGCCAAAATCAGCCGGCCTCAATCCGCGTGGTGCCGGGCGATTGGGCCTATCAATCCGCGCAAATTCAAGCAGCAACAATTGCAGCTGAGCAAAGCACCGACATCAAAATCCAGACCACCGACGGGGATAAAGTCACGCTTTCATCGGATATGACGTTCGAGGCGGCGGCTGTTACCTATCAGGAGCTTGGCCGCACAGACACGCGCTACAGCGAATCACAGGCTCAGATCAATTCTGCCGGCGCATATCGCAACCTGGAATTGACGATAGAAGGGCATCTGGATGAGCAGGAAAAAAAGGAAGTCAAAATGGTTTTGACGCGCCTTTTTAAAATGATAAAAGATTTCATGACCGGCAGAGGAGCCACGGATGATAAACAGTCCCTGGCCAATCTAAGCACCATCTCAGATGTTAAAGCCGAGGTGGACATGCGTGCCAGTTTAACGGTGGCGTCACAGACTTCTGCAAAATATATGAGCGAAACACCGCTGCAGACAAAACCGGTAAGTCAGCAGCCGCGTGTATCCCATCAGCCTGAAGGTTCAGACCATATCGACAAGCTCACCGATCGCATGATCGGAGTTGTAAAAGATTCAGGCGTTGCACCCTCTAAGATTTTGGATCGATTCAATAGACAGATCTCAAAACTTTCAAGATTATTCATAAATGGGGGGGCGGTGATCGGGCATGGGTTGGAATTGAGAAGGCGAATCCTGCAAAACTTTGTCAGCAAACTCCGGGAATGGATGGCCGAAAATGAACCTGAAACCAGTACACACAAAAAGGCCGAGACAGAAAAAGCGGCCCTTCCGGACCAGTCCGACAACTTGAAAACAACTGTCGTCTTTTCACACACCAGCCTGAATGCTGCCCGGCAGGATATTCACTTGGCATTTGAATATTCCAGCGCCGATCAACACGAAACATAATTTCAGTTTTTATCGCAACTGAATCTCCTGAAAGGGCAAATTGCGACTGCGAGCCAGACGTTTGAGGTCTTCTTCCAGCGTCATTTGCTGGCCATCCGGTGACTGCACGCTGATGCTTTTATCCCCCACGACAAAGATCTGAATTTTTTGGGGGTCAAGCAGCTCAAGGGCCAGCCGGTGCAGTTCATCCCTGGTAGCGCCCATAAAGGCGTCCTGAATTTTTTCCAGCGTATCGAGCGGCTCCTGGCGTAAATGGTACCGCCCGTAAACATTTACCAGTTCTGATTTGGTATCCACGTTAAATACAAAGCTGTTGAGGGCATCCAGCCGCTTTAATTCCAGCTCTTTTTCAGGAATCGATTCGCGCAGCGCATCCATCAATCTTAGGGTTTCGGAAATTGCCGCTGTGGTCTGATCACCCTTGCACCCGATATAGCCCACCAGTTGACCGGCCTGCCATTTGTATGTCTGGTAAAAGCCGGCTGAATAGACCAGACCCAGATCATCCCGCAAACGCTTGTACATCAGCGAATCGTTGCCGCCGAACATGTTCATCAACAGACCGGCTTTCCAGTAATCCGGATGAGAACGCTTTAAACTCGGCAGGCTCAAGATAACCTGGGACTGAACCTGACCGGGTTTGTCGATCAAAACCACGACCGGGGGCGTCCTGACAGGGTCCTGTAAATCGCGCTGCGGCGCCGGCGATTTCGGAAAAGCCTTTAAAAAGCGGCTCAAGCCGGAAACGATTTTTTCTTTATCGATATCACCGGCAATCGCAATGGTCATGTTTTCAGGCACAAAATAGCGCTTCAAAAAGTTGCTCAGATCCTGCGATGAAATGTCCGCAATGGTTTGTAGACCAGCCAGTGGATCTCGACCGTAGGGATGGTCTTTGAAGTGCCAGATTTTGCTCTCCCGCATCGCCACCGACATGGCATCCTCACCTTGTCGCTTGAGTGCGACGAGTTCCCGGTTTTTGGCAACCTGCAAGACACCGGGATCAAAAGCGGGTCGGATCAGCACTGCCTGCAACAGCTCCAGGCCCTTTTCCCAGTCCGCCTTCATTACCGAGAGACGCACTTCTGTCTGCTCCTCGTCCACCGATATACCCAGCTGAATGGCATTCTCATCCAGTACGAGTGCCAGCTCGCCGGGCGACAGATCCTGCGTACCCCCTCGTACGATTACGTCGTTGAAAACGTCGGCCAGCCCCGTCTTTGACCGGGATAGGTCAACCGAACCGGCCTTTAACAGGATCGTCAGATCGATTAAGGGCAGTTCGGTTTCCGGCAGGTAAAACACGTTGACCTTTTCAACCTCGAATGTGTCGGCCCGGGGATATTTTATTTTTTGCGGATCACGCCTGAAGGAAAGCGGATGCTTCCAGCCTTTAGGGGTGGGATATTTCGATTCGTTTTTAAGATCACCCTTATACGTCAGATTCGCTGCTGCGCCGCTGCTGATATTGCGAACTTCGGTATACCGCGCAGGAGGTTTATCCGGCTGGCCACCGGGAATGACAAAAACCACGGTTTTATTGCCGGAGCGAATATATTTTTGGGCTGCTCTTTGAATGTCTGTGGGTGTCACGGCGTCGATTCTTGCCAGATAGTCGTTCAGGTACCGCCAACCGACCTGTACCTCAAGGCTCGCCAGCGTGCCGGCCAGGCTTTCATTGCTGCGCATGCGGTCCAAAAAATCACGCCGGTTGAGTTTTTTGATGCGCGTCAATTCACGGGCTGATACCGCTTCACTTTTAAATTTTTCGACTTCAGCCACCAGAAGCGCCTCAAGCCTTTCACTGGCAGCCAGATAGGCTTTTCGCTGCTCCTCCGCACCGGGCTGCCCGGAAGCTTTTTTCAGCGCCTCGGGCTCATTGGGCGATCCACCGACAATCAGCATGCCGCCATAGCGGTTGTCCGGATTGTAGGCCCAGGCTTCCACGGCCAGCCCTTGGTTGACAATGTTTTGCTTCATGCGGGCGCCGCGCCCGTGGCTCAGAATCATGATCATGGCATCCAGCGCATAAAAATCGGGTGTTCCCATACGGGCGCCGTGATATCCGATTCTGACCAGCGGTGTCCGTGCGCCCTTTAGAAAGCGAATATTCTTGCGCGGCCCCTGTTGCTGGGGTTCCTGCGTCACCGTTTCGGGGGCGATTTTTCCGGCCGGATAACGCTCAAAATAGGTTTTGGCCAGTTTCTTGGCCTGGGCAAGCGTTACATCGCCGACCAGCACACAAACCGCATTGGAGGGGTTGTAATAGCGCTGATGAAATTCGATGGCATCCTGTGTGCTGTATCTTTCCATATCGCTTTTCCAACCGATGGTGGGGTTGCGATACGGATGGGCTGTGTAGGCTGTTGCATTCAGATCCAGCCAGGCAGCCCCGCCGGGGTCATTAATATACCGAAAGGCCCACTCGCGCTGAACAACCTCTTTTTCAACATAAAATTCACGCCAGGACGGTTCAAAAATCTGTTCGCTGGCAATCGAAAACCACTGCTCCAGCATATCCGAGGGGACCGAGGCAATATACTGGGTCTGATCTTTGGTCGTAAACGCATTGATGCCGACCGCCCCGTTTTTGCCCAGCTGGGAAGAAAAGGCCTGGGGCACATAAATCTTTTGGACTTCGGCGCGTAATTTTCCCATCTCGGCCCGTTTTTCCCGGATCAATTTTGGGTCGGGAGATCGTTTCTGCTGTTCGTTAAGGATGCTTTGGTAAGCGGCTTCAATCTGCTGCTGCAGCTTGGCGTCTTTGGCGACATCCAGGGTACCGAAATTTTGAGTTCCTTTAAACATCATGTGTTCCAGCAAATGGGCGATGCCGGTCCGGCCGGTTTCTTCAAGGGCTGATCCGGCACGGATGGCCAGTCTGACGGCCACCTGAGGTGTTGCCGGCCGCTCAACCACTAAAAACAGCATGCCGTTTTCAAGCTGGAATTCTTTGACGTTAAGCTGAATATCAACCGTTGAAGCCGATACCGCGCAGGGGCCTAAAGTTAGTAATAGAATCAGCAAGCCCGTTTTAAGATATGGCATTAAACGCATTTGTTATTTCTCCTTTGAGCACCTCGTTTGAGCACGTTTTTTTAATTTATCATCCATTTCCCACGCAGCGATCCGGTTAACGCAGTTTCTGATACAGAGATATTAAGGGTCAAATAAGATTTGTCAAAACGCATGGCGCTTATCTGGCTCATCTCGCAGCGCGGCAACGGGGTGTATAACAAATTTTTGCGAAAATCCAATAAGCGGCAAAAAAAACGGCCAGGGGCATCATGCCCGCATGACCGTTGTAAAACGCATCAATTGATTGTAACTATCTTAATTCATTAGTATTATTTTTTTGATACAGTTGTGAAACGACCTGTGCAAGCCTCTTGTGCGCTGTGGCCGATCAGGCTTCGTACATGACCGCCACAATGGTCGCTTTTCCTTTTTTGGCGGCAATGTGGTGGGCGGTCGTCGATAAATAGTACGCGCTGTCACCCGGCTCGAGCTCGTAGTGATCATCTCCGATTTCTAAGATCACTTCCCCGTCGAGCACAAATATAAATTCTTCGCCCTCGTGCAGCGATATTTCTTTGTCGGGATCCTCTTCGAGCTGAACCAGAAAAGCCTCCATGTGTCGCCCTTTGACATCCGGTGCCAGGCTTTTGTAGGTATAAATTTGCTTGCGGCCCTTTTTGGAAGTGGACCGTGAAATGGTGCGGCGCTCGTCTTTGCGTGTAATGGCGTAAAGTTTATCCCCGACACCGGAAACCAGACGGCCAAAGGCGCTGTCCAGGGCTTTTGATAATTTGATCACCGTGCCCAGCTGGGGCTGTCGTTCTCTATTTTCGATTTTCTCTAAAAAATCGACTTCAAATCCGGTCATCTTGGAAATCTCATCCAATGACAGATTCTTTTCTTCCCGGATTTTGCGGATACGCTCCCCGACATCATCCACGCTCTTGGGTGGTTCCACCGGTATATCGCCGGTTAAATCCTCAAAAAAGTCAAAGTCAAAATGCGGTTTTTTAATTTTGTCTTGCATTTTATCTCCTTGTTGAAAATCGATTGATGCTATCTCGAATGGCAAATCGGGCTACAGGCTTTTGGCGCCTAAATACCGGGCGATCACCAGCCGCTGCACTTCGGAGGTGCCTTCACCGATTTCAAGAAGCTTTTGGTCTCTGTAAAAGCGCTCGATATCATACTCTTTCATTAATCCGTATCCACCGTGCAGCTGGACGGCATGATTGGCAGCCCGATACATCACCTCCGAACAATACAGTTTTGCCATGGCCGCCTCTTTGGCAAAGGGCAAGGCGTTGTCGTTCAACCAACAGGCTTTGTAAAGCAGCAAGCGGGCACATTCGATTTCGGTTGCCATGTCAGCCAGCTTAAAGGCATTGATCTGAAAGGTTGCAATCGGCCGTCCAAACTGCTCGCGTTCCTGACTGTATTTCATGGCCATGTCAAAACAGCCCTGGGCGCCGCCAAGGCCCATGGCGGCAATGGAAAGCCGGCCGCCGTCCAGGGTTTTCATCATCTGGTGAAACCCCTGCCCTCTGGGGCCCAGAAGGTTTTCTTTTGGAACCCGGCAATCTTCAAAATAGAGCTCACTGGTGTTTGAAGCGCGCCACATAAGCTTGCCGTGCATCTCTTTGGCGGTGAATCCAGGTGTGCCGGATTCAACGATGATGCACGACAGCTCGGGTTTACCATCATCTCTGACGCCGGTTCGGGCTAATACAGTGGCGCCGGTGGTGATGTCGGTGGCGGCGTTGGTGATAAAAATTTTGCTGCCGTTGATAACCCATTCATTGCCGTCTAAAACGGCAGTGGTCTGCGTGTTGCCAGCGTCAGAGCCCGCATTGGGCTCGGTCAGGCCAAAGCCCCATAAGGCCTCACCGCTGCAAAGCTTGGGTAAATATTTCTTTTTTTGCTCATCGTTGCCAAAATAGTAAAGCGGGCCGATCCCAAGTGAGTTTTCAGCGGCTACAGTAGCGGCATGCGAACCATCAACCCGTGCGATTTCCTCAACCGCAATGATATAAGAAATATAATCCATGTACTGACCGCCGTATTTTTCGGAGACAAAAATCCCGAACAGCCCCAGCTCGGCCATTTTTTGCATGGTTTCATACGAGAATTCTTCCTTTTCATCCAACTCCCGGGCAACCGGCTTGATCTCCTTTTCGGCAAAACTGCGCACCGACTCGCGCAAGATCTCATGGTCAGTTGAAAGGCTATAATCCATAAGCGCTCCTTTATCATCGGAAGAACCGACGGTCATCAATAAGGGTCATTAAACGAGCATTTTTTTACATGCTGGACTGTGCTATAGTACCTAAAACTGGTCCATTTTATAGGCGCAAGATCTCAAGTTGTCAATCGTTATTAGATAAAGGTTTCAGGTGTCAGTGTTCAGGTGTCAGGAATCATTAGGCACCAATACTGCCATTTCTGACAACTGATTCGTCTCAGGCGAAAGCCTTGAATCTTCAAACCGAACTTGAAACCGGACCCTGACACCTGACACCCGAAACCTGAAACCAAAGATGCCCGAACTTCCCGAAGTACAGACGATTGTTAATGACCTCAAAGCAGCCGGGCTTGAAGGCCAGACCATCGAGGCGGCAAGGGTTTTCTGGGCCCGTACGATCGCGGAGCCGTCGGCAAAAGCCTTTTGCAGCCGGATCAGGGGCCGGACGATTAAGGCCATTCGGCGCCGCGGAAAATTCATCGTTTTCGATTTCCAGAACAACGGCCATTTGCTCATGCATTTGCGCATGTCCGGCCGGCTGCATCTGGTGACCACCCGACAGCCCCGCAAAAAACATGAACATGTGCTGCTAAACCTGGATGGCGGGCAGCAGTTGCGCTTTCATGATACCCGCAAATTCGGCCGCCTCTATCTGACGTTGGATGCGGACCCCATCCTGGGTCGCCTGGGGCTCGAGCCGCTGTCAAAGGGCTTTACGCATCAAAAATTGGCTCAACGACTCAAGGCGCGCAAGCGCCTGTTAAAACCGTTGCTGCTTGATCAGACCTTTATCGCCGGACTCGGAAATATTTACGTCGATGAGGCGCTCTGGGAATCCAGGATTCACCCCTGCCGCATCGCCGCCTTTTTGTCCGAAACAGAAATTCGGACGCTTCACCGGGCCATATCACGGGTGCTCAAACGGGGCTTAAAAAACCTGGGAACCTCATTGGGAACCGGTAAAACCAATTTTTATTCTGTTGCCAAACATCAGGGCCGCAATCGCGATCAGTTGAAGATCTTCCGGCGCACCGGCCAGCCCTGCCCGCGCTGTGGTACGACTGTTGAGCGAATCATCGTCGGCCAGCGCAGCACTCACATATGTCCCATATGTCAGCGGCTATAAAATATCAATCGCCATGAACACTATCTTGGCCAGTTTCATGCGCAAGGTGTCAGTGTTCAGGGGTCAGCACTTCTAATGGTCCCTGACACCTCAAACCTGACACCAGAAACCCAATATATTTTTGGGCAGGCAGAAGAAATCCTTGTCTGAAGTAAATATATTAACCCATCTTGAAGAAAGAGGAGTGAAAGATGCCCACCGGTGCTTGTGGTATTAATTGTGATGTCTGCAAATTAAATTTGCTGGGCACCTGCTCCAGTTGCGGCCCGGGCACCAGCTCCCAAGCCGCTCAAAAGCTTGCCGCCCAGGAGCGGTTGCTGGCCGGCACCTGCGCCATTCTGGCCTGTGCACAATTGAACCAGGTGGAATATTGCCTGCGGGATTGCGCTCAATTTCCCTGCGATAATTTTACGCAAGGGCCTTACCCGTTTAGCCAGAGGTACCTTCAGATGCAGGATCGCCGCCGCCGCCAAAATCCGCCGGCATACGCTCCCGATGGATCCCCGGTTGAAGTACCTGAGCATTTTTGGGACGAGCTGCAAACCCGGGATCTCAATGCCCTTTGCAATTGGACGCTTTTCAGATTGGAATCGGCCCGGCAGCTGGTGTTTCATTTCTTAAACGAAGAGGTGCTGGTGGATGTTGCCGGGCGATGCCTGAAACGCAATGACGGCCGCGACTGGAAAAAAACGCAGGACCCGCTGCTCGAGCTGGTGACCGTGATTTATCTGAATCACGTCAATAAACTGTATCCCCTCGGTTCGGACATTGTGGGCGTCAATGATCTGAAGCAGGCGCATTTTTTCCAGGGCCCCCACTTGCTGCAAACCGATCCCCTGCTGCAGCGCTACGGGCAAGACATCCGCGGCTTTGAAGATGCCGCCCAATTCCTGGAGGGCCGCGCGGTGAATATGGCCGATGCGGCCTATGAACTGTTCCCCTTTCCGCGCGTGCCGCTGTATTTTTTGTTCTGGCAGAGCGATGCCGAATTTGACCCTCGCATTTCAGTTCTATTTGATCGATCGATTGAGGCCGTCTTTTCTGCGGATGCCATCTGGGGGCTTGTCAGCCGGGTAACCACTGCCTTGCTGCAGGGACCGGTCAACAGATGATAGAGGATAGAAGTCAGGAAAAACAAGACAGATATCAGCATTTTTGCTTCTGGCTGCCGGCCGGCAGCCAGAACACCTTAATTTTTGAAACCTGATTTACAAATACAACGGTATATGGTTCAAGGTTTAGAAATCAATAATGCCAATATAGTTTTCAGGGGTAATCGCCCGTAATTCATCTTTCACTGCCGGTGAAACATCCAGAGAGGCAATAAACTCGGCAATGGCCCTTTGATCAATGGTTTGATGCGTGCGGGTTAAAGCCTTTAGGGCTTCATAGGGCTGGGGATAGCCTTCGCGGCGCAGAATGGTCTGGATGGCTTCAGCCACCACCGCCCAGTTCCGCTGTAAATCCGCACGGATGACATCGGCATTTAAGATCAATTTATTCAAGCCCCGCATCAGGGACTTTAGCCCGATGAGCGTGTGAGCCAGTGGAACGCCAACATTGCGGGTGACGGTCGAGTCCGTCAAATCCCGTTGCATTCTTGAAATCGGAAGCTTGGCAGACAGATGTTCGAAAATTGCGTTGGCAACTCCAAAATTGCCTTCCGCGTTTTCAAAATCAATGGGGTTGACCTTGTGGGGCATGGTCGAAGAGCCGACTTCTCCTTTTTTGATTTTCTGTTTAAAATAATCAAAAGAAATATAGGTCCAGATATCACGAGTCAGGTCGATCAGAATTGTGTTGATGCGCTTAATTGCATCGCAAAATGCGGCCAGATTGTCATAATGATCGATCTGGGTCGTGACCCTGGAGCGCACCAGACCCAGGGTTTTGTTGACCAGTTGATCCGCAAACGCAATCCAGTCGACATGCGGGTAAGCCACCTGATGGGCATTGAAATTGCCGGTGGCGCCCCCGAACTTCGCCGAAAAAGGAATGGCCTTTAGCAGATCGGATTGACCCGTCAGGCGATCAACAAACACGAAAAATTCTTTTCCAATGGTGGTGGGCGATGCCGGCTGACCATGGGTACGCGCCAGCATGGGAATTTCGGCCCAGTCCCTGCCTTTATGATCAAGGTCTTCACAAACTTCAGCGAGCGCCGGCTTGAGCACTTCCAGATAGGCTTCTTTGATGGAAAGCGGCAATGCTGTATTATTGATATCCTGGGACGTTAATCCAAAGTGGATAAACTCTTTGTAAACTTCCAGACCCAGCTCGTCAAATTTGTCCTTTAAAAAATACTCGACCGCTTTAACATCATGATTGGTGACGTTCTCGATATCTTTGACTCTGGCGGCATCTTCAAGGGAGAATTCTTGATAAATCCTGCGCAGAGATTCAAAGGTCTTTTTGCCAACCCCCTTGAGCGGCGGCAGCGGGATTTCGCAAAGCGCAATAAAATATTCGACCTCGATCTGCACCCGGTAATTAATCAAGGCTCCTTCTGAAAAATATTTTGCCAGGGATGCCGTCTTCCGCCGGTAGCGACCGTCAACCGGAGAAATCGCTTCTAAGTTTGATAAATTCATGGAAAGGTTCCTGTGTTCAGAGCATGGAATATATAAAGAAAGAAGATACTCACGATGCAGAAGTATAGGCAACCGCCCATGCGGTGTCAAGCTGACGCGCGCCGGCGCTGTCTGACATTCACAAAACCAGAGGAAAGTAAATTGTTACGAAGAAACCGGCGGAAACTTCGTTAAAATGCGATGAACCACATCGTTTACCGTCTGGGTTTCGTCGGCCGGATTTCGGTTGGGATCTAAAATCGCACGCGCCTCACCCCACCAGATGACCCGGTTGGTGTTCGGGTCAACAAAATGCAGGACCAGCTTTCCTTTTTCAACAATTAAATCCGAATCGAACCCGCGCCAGGCAGTGGTAAATATCTTGGATCGGACGCCATAAATCTGGACCAGGAAGTCAGGGTTTTGCGTAGAGCGTTGGATATTTTTGGCCTGTAAGACCGTATGGATGGCAGTTTGGATCCGCTCCATCATCAGGTGTTCGATGCCAACGGTTGTCGGAATCGGTGCCAGGTCATAGGCTCGCATATTTGAAAAATCCGCATTAATATTGTAATCCCAGCTAACCGTCCTGGGAACTTCGATTGTCGCTGCACAACCGCTGAAAATCACCACCAAAACCAAAACAAAGAATTTTTTAAAACCGTTCATATTCGACCTCCTTTGATGCTGGATAAAGGCGTCCATGATAGCGGTTGTCATAAATATGTTCCGTTTGCCATATTTGTTAACAAGCGCCATGATAGTTTGTAACAACTTGAAATTATTATAAACCTGACAACCGCTATGTTATTTTTTGATTAAATCAAGCTATCTTAGACGTTATTCATAAGCCAAATAAGACTCAAAAAACAACCTGTATCGGAACGGTATTATGACAAACGCTCTAAATGCATCTTGTTTGATTGTTTAATCATAAACAACAAATGACCAAGAGTCAATTGGAGGGATACGATCTTACCCGGAGGGTCTGAGTCGATAGCACAAACGGGAAAAACGTTGCTTGATTTGATTGTTGTTAACGCCGATGGCCAGCGCCCTGCGGCTGCCGACCATGACCACCAGGTGACGGCCCCGGGTGACAGCCGTATATATCAAGTTGCGCTGCAGCAGAATATAGTGCTGGGTTAAAATCGGTAGAATAACGACCGGATATTCCGACCCCTGGGATTTATGCACCGAAACCGCATAGGCTAGCACCATCTCATCCAGCTCACCAAAATCATAGGCAATCTGCCGGTTATCAAAGCAAACCGTTATCCGGCGCTCTTCAGATTGAATCGCAGAAATACGCCCGATATCACCGTTAAACACCTCTTTGTCATAGTTGTTGCGGATCTGCATGACTTTATCATTGATCCGGAAGGTGCGGTCCCCGCGCACGATACCGCCACTTCCGGGGTTTAACACCGTCTGCAGCTGATTATTGAGGTTGACGGCTCCGACAATCCCTTTATGCATCGGTGTCAGCACCTGGATATCGTCAATGGCATCAAAGCCAAAACGCTGAGAGATTCGCGTGTGTGCAAGCTCCAAAATAACATCGAGAACCTTCTCGGGATCTTCTTGCTCAATGAAATAAAAATCATTTTGGGGGTCTGAAATCTTGGATTGACCGATGTTGGGCAGCTCACCCGCATTGATTTTATGGGCATTGACGATAATGCGGCTGGATTTGGCCTGGCGGAATATCTCGGTCAACTCGACAACCGCAACCGCGCCGGATTCAATCAGATCGTTGAGCACATTGCCGGGGCCGACCGATGGCAGCTGGTTGACATCGCCCACAAAAATGCAGCTGGTGGTGGCGGGAACCGCCTTGAGAAGATGGTACATCAAGACCGTGTCGATCATGGAGGTTTCATCAACAATCAGCACATCACACTCAAGCGGGTTTTTTTCATGTCTTTGAAACCCGAGTTTATGGATGCTGTATTCCAGCAGGCGGTGGATCGTTTTAGCCGGGTGGCCGGTCATTTCACTCATTCGTTTTGCCGCTCTGCCGGTCGGTGCCGCCAGCATGATATTGGCCTTCATTTGCGAAAAAATTTTAAGAATGGCCCTGATGATGGTTGTTTTGCCGGTACCCGGCCCGCCGGTTAGGACCAGGACCTTATTTTCGAGGGCATATCGAATGGCATCCTGCTGTTTTTCAGCCGGTTCAAATGAAAGCTGATCCTGGACCCACTGGATCGCCCGCGCAGAATCAACCGCCCGCACGGATTTCGGTGCGGATAGCAGCGCCTTCAAACGATTGGCAATGCCGGTTTCACATTGATGATATCGGGTCAAATAAACAGCCTTTTTATTTTCTTTAAAGTCTTCAATGTCTTCGTTTATATCTTCGATGATGATCTGTTTGTCTGCATGCAGGCGACCGATAGCAGCGACAATTGGCTCTCGCTCTACGGTTAAAATTTCGCGGCAGCGCTCGATCAGAGGTTCGTAGGGGAAAAAGACATGCCCGTCTTCTGATATCTGATGTAGCGCATAGACAACTCCGGCTTCTACCCTTACCCTGGCATCATTGGAAAAACCAAGCTCTTTGGCGATATTGTCGGCCTTTAAAAATCCAATCCCGAAAATATCCGTCGCCAAACGATAGGGATTTTGTTTGACCACTGCAATCGAGCGATCCCCGTAGCGTTTAAAAATTTTGGCGGCATAAGTTGCACTGACACCATGGCTTTGCAAAAAGATCATCACATCGCGAATTTCCTTCTGCGCCTCCCAGGCTCTGGCAATATTGGCCAGGTTTTTTTTACCGATGCCTTTGACATCTGCCAGGCGGCCGATCTGATTTTCAATGACGCCCAGCGTTTTTTCGCCGAATCGTTCGACGATGCGCCTGGCCATTACCGGACCCAGCCCTTTGATCAGGCCGGATCCCAGGTATTTTTGAATGCCATGGACCGTTGCCGGAACTTTGGTTTTAAACTGCGCCACCTTGAATTGATCACCAAATTTAGGATGGATCGTCCATTCACCCCGCATGTCGAGAATTTCACCGGGCATCGGCGCCATCAAATTGCCGACGACCGTGACCAGATCCTTTTTTCCCCGCACTTTGACCTTGGCAATCGTATAGCCGTTATCTTCGTTGGTGAAGGTGATTCTTTCTATCTGGCCGGATAATTCGGTGAACATTACAAGCGTCCATTTACGGGTTACAAGTTAAAATGGATGGGAATTCATTCAAACAAGTCGGTTGCTTACAAGCTTCGCTATGGAGTAATGGAGTGGTGGAGTATTGGCGTATTGCTAAGAAATCTTGACCGTCAATTGTTCTTATCCATTACTCCAACACTCCAGTACTCCAATACTCCGGTATTTTTTTAGCTATACATTTAATCGAATCGCTTAAAAAAGTTTAGAAGCGATTTCGCCCCATACATGACCGCTTAGACCCATGACGGAAGCCGGATATCCGACTCCGGCGGTGAATCCGGAATATAGCATTTGATATCAATCACCGGCGTTTCATCAAAGGCATCGATGTCTTCAATGTGAATACACCGCCCTTCGATTGATTTTACTTTACAGCGTGTCAGCCCGATCAGGTTGGGCCGCCGCGGGGAATGAGTGCCAAATACGCCGGTCAGGGGATTTTTTTCATCTTTGCGGGGGTGCACTCGCAAGGTGTTGCGCCGGTCGGGTGTGTCGTTTTCATGGAACCAGAAAAGCACCAGGATATGAGAAAAACCCTCCAGCCCCAGGAGCGCATCGGCATAAGGTTCAAAGATCTCGATCCAGGTCGATTCATCTTTTTTATTAACAACACCCACAGGAAATATTTGAAAAGTTACCGGCATTGAGGTTCTCCATTCCAATAAAGCCAAAACGGAATTATTTAATTTTACCAAACGGGTTTTACATTCGTTGATAAATCCTCTCAAACCTATTTTTTAATCTGTTTGAAGCTCCGCTATATCTGCGTAATAATCCAGCGTCTGCGGATTGCTGAGGGCATCTTTGTTGAGTACCTCCTGGCCCTGGATCACTTTTTTAACGGCCAGTTCGACCTTCTTCATGTTAAGCGTATAGGGAACATCCGGCACGCCGATAATCTTGGCGGGCACATGTCGCGGAGATGCATTGACGCGGATGGTTTGCCGGATTTTGTCTTTTAAGTCATCCGTCAGGTCGACACCTTCGACCAGTTTGACAAAAAGAATCACCCGCACATCATTTTTCCAATCCTGTCCGACCACAACGCTGTCAGCTATCTGCGGCATTTGCTCCAGCTGTCGATAAATTTCGGCCGTGCCGATGCGGACACCGCCGGGATTGAGCGTGGCATCCGATCGGCCGAGCATGACAACACCGCCGCGTCGGGTGACGGTAACAAAGTCACCATGGCGCCAGACGTTGGCGTACACATCAAAATAGGCGTTATGATATTTTTTACCATCCGGATCATCCCAGAAATAAATCGGCATCGATGGAAAGGGTTTGCAGCAAACCAGCTCGCCCTGTTCGTCGATCAATTCGTTGCCCAGCTCATCGAACGCCCGCACATCCATCGCCAACCCGCGGCACTGAAGCTCACCAGCATAGACCGGAAGCATCGGATTGCCGAGGGCAAAACAGCCGTTTAGATCCGTCCCACCGGAAATGGATGCCAGCTGTACGTCGTTTTTGACTTCATCATAAATGAACTCGAACCCCTCGATCGACAGCGGGGAGCCGGTGGAAAGAACAGCGCGTAACGGCGATAAGTCATAGGTCTTGCCCGGCTTTACGCCTGCATTTTGCAGCGCTGCAATGTAGCCCGCGCTGGTGCCGAAAACCGTTATTTTCTCATCCTGGGCCATTTCCCACAATGCGCCCGGATGCGGGTGAAACGGATTCCCATCAAACAACACCAGGGTCGCCCCAACGCCCAGTCCGCAGGTCAGCCAATTCCACATCATCCAGCCGCAGGTCGTAAAATAAAAAAGGGTATCATCCCGCTTCAAGTCGGTGTGCAGGATATGTTCCTTTAGCTGATGCACCAGGATGCCGCCGGCGCTTTGCATCATGCATTTGGGCAAACCGGTGGTTCCCGACGAGTACATGATATAAAGGGGGTGTCCGAAAGGCAGCTGTTCAAATTCAATTTCCAGGCCGGATTCTGATGACCGGAAATCCTGATAATGAACGGCATTGGCAATGGCACTAATATCCGCCTTCTGCTCGGTATAAGGCACGACGACGACCTTCTCAATTGACGGCAATTCTTTGAGAATGTTTGAAATTCGTTCCAGAGAATCCAATTTTTGCCCCTTAAACGAATAACCGTTCGCAGTAAATAGGACTCTGGGCTTGATCTGTCCAAAGCGATCAAGCACGCCTTTGATGCCGAAATCCGGCGAACAGGACGACCAGGTGGCGCCCATGCTTGTGGCCGCCAGCATCGCGATAATGGATTCCGGCATATTGGGCATGAACCCCACCACCCGGTCTCCCGACTCAATC
>JASFGH010000031.1:0-15376 GCA_050123865.1 Desulfobacterales bacterium
ATCCGTGTCGGCTTGCTCCAGGAAACCGTTGTACAGCTTCAAGGCTTTTTCTTCCCTTTTCATGGCCAGTAAGAGAATTTCATTGTAGGGCATGCCTTTTTCATAGCTTAAATCAACCAGATAATTGCTGCGCTTGATGTCGGTAATCCATTTGAGCTGATACTCCTGCAGGCTTTTGGAAACCCCCTTGGTTTTAAATTCTTGCAGTATTTTTTCGTGTTTTTTTTCTTCCTGGGCAAATTCTGCAAACATTTTTTTTGATCCGGAGAAATCTTCCTCATCGTTACTGATTTGCTGGTAAAATTCTGCAGCCTCGCGCTCCTTTTGAATTGCGAAATCGACGATCGCTTCCAAATTTTCAAATTCCATCAGGCTCTCCTTTCTATACCCAACGTATGGGCAGTCTTTGGATCCCGAAGCATTATCAGAGGATATATTAAAAACAAATAATATAATGATTTTTTCGGGTGTTTCATCTCTAAAACACAGAATCACGCTTCCGATCCCATATAACTCTGCGGCTCATAGCAGGAATTAGATCAGATTTCAACTCTAATGGGCATAAGCAGGCTCCCAGAATAATCGGCGGCCTGCGTTTTCAGGTGAGTGTTGGAAAACACAAAAGTACTGATGAAATTTTCAACATATAAATAACTTATTGAAAAATAATGTACTTTTGTTTTTTATAGTACATATTGAGGTCGTCAGGCCTGACCGATTGTTGAAATTTCCAACAGCGTTAAATTGCAGGTTAAATCATCTAATTTAGATCTCAAACAAGATAATATCTATTGATTGTAGGTACATATCATATAAATGCCTTGTCTTTCCAGTATTTGGCATACGGATTGCTCTATAGCATATCAAAATGAAAAAAATATAACAAAGGAGCGCGAAAATGGCTGAGAAAAAGAAAAACATGCAAAGAAGTCAGGTAGGATTCGGATCGACCTATAAAAGGGCGCAGGCAGGTAGCGACCGGTCGCAACAAGAGATTGAATCTGTCCTCGGCGGACAGGTCTGGCTGGTGAAGCCGGATAAGAAAGCCAAGGCTGCAAATCCCTGTCTGTGGATGCAGGCCGGCGTCGTTAAATTTAAAAATTGTGACAACTATTATGATTGCACCGGCTGCAAATACGATCATGCCATGGACAACAAAGTTGCCAAGGGCAAGCAAATCAGCTGGCAGGAAGCCATGAAAAGACGACCGGACCTGGATCGGGTCTGCCGTCACAGTCTCACCAATCGCATCGAAAAGCGGATGTGCGCCTACGAGTATGAATGCGGCAAATGTGACTTTGACCAGTATTTTGAAGATATCTGGACCACCAAAGCCAAAGCCATACCCGGCGAGATGCAACAGATTAAAGGTTTCGACGTTGCCATGGGCTACTATTTCCATAACGGACATGCCTGGGCCCGGATCGAAAGCGGCGGCTATATTCGCGTGGGTCTGGATGACTTTGCGCTGAAAGTGCTGGGAGAAGCCGATGCACTTGACCTGCCGTTGATCGGCAAAGAACTGGACCAGAGCAAAGCGGGTTGGGGGCTGAGGCGCAAGGATAACCTGGCCGACGTGCTTTCGCCCATAGATGGCGTCATCATGGAGGTCAATTCCAAGGTCAGAGAAAATCCCAAGCTGGCCAACCATGAGCCTTACGGCGACGGATGGCTTTTCATGGTTCGCACGCCGGATGTCAAGGGCACCATGAAGCAATTAATGGTCGACCAACAAAGCCTGAGCTGGATGAACACCGAAGTCAGCGAGCTGGAAGGCATGATTGAAGAGGTGGCTGGTCCCCTGGCAGCTGATGGCGGCTATCTGGCGGATGACATCTACGGTAATTTGCCGGATCTGGGCTGGAAAAATCTGACCCAAAAGTTCTTACATACTTAGTTACTCGTTATCTGTTATTGGTAAATGACAGACAGTTCAACGCGCCATCCCGAATAACCAATAACCAATAACGACTTGTTTATGGCAAGGAGAATGATCATGGTCTCCACCCGAATGGAAGCGAAACAGTCAGTAATCCACCCCCCCTGTATCTGGATGCAGGCGGGTATTGTGCCCCATAAGTTTTGCCGGATCCAATACCAGTGTGCGGCCTGTGCTTACGACCGGGCCATGCGCCGCACCGCTGCTGAAAACAAACGCCTCAAAGAACAAGGCAGGATTCCCAAAGGCAAACGCGGCCGCATTGTTTTCTGGAAGGATAAATTACGTGAACTGCCGGCCTGGAAACAGCCCTGTCTGCACCATATGATCGGCCACATTGAATTTCGCGCCTGCACCCATGATTATCAATGCGGCAATTGCGAATTCGATCAATATTTCAATGATCAGTTTGCCGTACACGCCGTCGTTAAACCGGTAAATGTTTTAGACGTCAAGGGATTTAAGATTCCGCAGGGATTTTACCTGCACCCGGGACACACCTGGGTGAAAATCGAAGAAGGGTCGACCGTGCGCGTCGGTCTGGACGATTTCGCCCTGCGCCTGTTAGGACCGCTGGATCAAATTGAAGCACCCCTGATGGGTAAGCAACTGGAACAGGATCGACAGGACATATCTTTGCGGCGGTCGGGTCACGAAGCCCGGTTGTTGTCTCCGGTCAGCGGGGTGGTCACCGATATTAACCCGGCGCTGCGCGAGCGTGGCAGCCGGAGCAGTGAAGACCCTTACAGTGAGAGCTGGATCTTGCGTCTGCACTGCGACAACCTGCGTCAGGATCTCAAGAACCTGATGATCGGTGATCAGGCCGGCGAATATATTGATAGTGAGGTCAGCCGTCTTTACGAAGTCATTGAGGAGACTGCCGGTCCGCTGGCTGCTGACGGCGGTTACCTGGGTGAAAACATATTCGGCAACATGCCCCAGCTCGGCTGGCAAAAGCTGACCCGGGAATTTTTAAGAACCTAACTCTTTTCAGCCATTGGGTCTTTCTTCCAAAGAATGGATGCAAGACACTCGCTCAACATTAAGGGATTACAGTTGATTCTGTAATCTCTTTTTTTATGATTCAAATGGATTTTATCCAGACGCTTCAGCAACCTCAAGCGTCATCTAGAATATTGCCAGGCTTCCTCTTCGCGTATATCGCGTATAAAAACCAGGGCGGCAAGTGAGCGGCCGTAAGGAATAACACTGACATTGAGTTCGACATCAATTGTCGATCCGTCTGAATGCATCACCTGGGATTTATATACCCGCGGCAAATTGAGACCGGCGATCCGCTCAGAATATCGGGTGGTATTTTTGATAAATTCCTCTTCTGAAATGAATTTTTTGAGGTGCGCCCCAATCAGCTCATTCTCTGCAAGGCCGATCATTTTGCAAAACGCGGGATTTGCAAATTTGACTTCAAAATCGTGGATGATGGCAATTCCATCCTTGGCGTGCTCAACCAGAGAACGATAGGTATCGTCAATATCTCTGCGCTCCTGAACTTCTGACTGCAGCTTGCTCACGCGCGTTTCAACGCTTTTCTCAGGGTTTTCCCGATAGCACTTCAACTCCAGGTGCGTCCGGATGCGGGCCTTAACCACAGGTTCCTTAAACGGCCGGGTTATGACATCCGCCGCGCCCAGTTCAAATACCTTTGCCTCTGTATCAGCGGTGTTAGGCTCGCAGATGAATATAATCGGGATGCGCTGAGTCGATTTATCGGCCTGCAGCCTGCGGCAAGCCGCAGCCAGGTCGGCAGCCGGCATCATGCTGCTTAACAGGATGATTTCAGGGGATTCCGGTGCCCGGGCAAGCCGGATGGCTTCCGATGCGTCAGCAGCGACTTTGATCTGATAGTCACTGGCCAGAATGGCCCTCAGAGCGTTAACAGTTTGCGGATTAGCGTCTGCAATTAACACGACCTGTTTTGCGGGTGAGCGATCCATAATGGTGGCTGGCAATTAAATTACGGTTTAATGATAAGGTGATACAAGCGTGTCGGACCGAAGCACTAAGCAGGATGTATATCAATATCTTTACAGATTGTAAATAAGGCGTGGTTTCCTGCTCTTTTCAAATTTATTCTATCCGATTATTTACATTTGAATAGAAAATCATCGCAAACCGTTTGCTTCTGTCTGCAACCCAATCGTGAAATATTTTTGCTTATTTTGCTTTCAGCTTTTTAATATCGTCTTCCAGCAGAACCTTACAGTAGCGGCAGAGCTGGTCTGATTTGCGATCGACATCACCCTCATTTCGGCAGTAGTGCATCAGACAGGTATGTTCCCGGCAATGACGCAATTTGAAGGTGTGGCCCAGCTCGTGAATGGCTTCTTTGATGATGCGGCTTAAAAACGGCTCCTGGGTGTTCTGGGATTGGTGCCCTTCATTGAGCCGAGTCGTTGACACAATGCAGGCTTTGCCGCCTAGCTGCGCTTCACCGTAAACATGGGTTAAAATCGGGATAAACAGGTCCACCTGAGTCAGGGCCAACACTTTGACAGCACCTGCCGGAGCATTGCGCGCCAGCTCCTCCAGAATGGGCGTGGAATGGTATTGTTTGCGATTGGGATGAAATGCAAATTCGATATCTGTCAATAAGGGCCGGACTTCGGTGGGGAAAGCGTAAATTCGTTTAATTTCGGCGCTGATCCGATCCAATAATTCTGGAGTAAAATCTCCGATGGGTGAAATGACGATCGTATGTGGCGATAGGGGTGTCAAGTTAGTTTTTCAATATCATACCGTTTGATTTTACTGTAGAGGGTGGAGCGATCGATCCCTAAGATTCTGGCGCTTCTGGCGATGTTCCACTGGTTTTCGGTCAGCACGCGTTCGATGTGGGTCTTTTCCACATCTTTGAGTGAATAGGCTCTGACTGCCGGCGCGGGTTCATGGCAAAAAATGGGTAGATTTTCGGGTAAAATTTCACGCTGCCGGCCGACGACAACGGCGCGTTCAATGGCATTTTCCAGCTCCCGGATATTTCCCGGCCAATCATAGATCATCATTTCATCCATGGCTTCGCGGCTAATGCTATCAATGGGTTTATTGGTTTCCTGGGAAAAGCGATACAGAAAATGCTCGGCCAGAAGCGGAATGTCTTCTTTGCGCTGGCTCAAAGATGGCATGGTAAAGGAGATGACATTTAAGCGGTAAAATAAATCCTCACGAAAATCACCTGATTTGATGGCGGCTTCCAGATTCCGATTGGTGGCGGCGATGACTCTAAAATCAGCTTCAATGGGTTGGGTACCGCCCACGCGATAAAATACACGATCCTCCAGGACCCTCAGCAGGTCGATTTGCATCCGCATGCTGATTTCACCGATTTCGTCCAGAAACAGGGTTCCGCCGTGGGCCAATTCAAGCCGGCCTTTTTTGGTCTCTTTAGCATCGGTGAAGGCGCCCTTTTGATGCCCGAATAATTCACTTTCCATCAGATGTTCCGGAATGGCGCCGCAATTGACCGTCACAAACGGACCGTTGCGGCGGGAGCTGTTGGTATGGATGGCCTTGGCCGCCAGACCTTTCCCGGTGCCGGTTTCGCCGGTGATAAGGACGGTTGAGTCCATGGGCGCCACGTCACAAATCAGATCAAATATTTCCTGCATTGGTTTGGACTGGCCGATCATGCTTTCAAAGCGGGTGCGCTCTTTGTATTGCTCTTTTAGGTAGATGTTCTCACGCGCCTGTTCCTGGTGCTGGATGATTTTTTCAATCAGTACGCCCAGTTCGTTGGGATCAAATGGTTTGAGCAGGTAGTCAAAGGCGCCGTCTTTCATGGCCTCAATCGCTGATGGAATGGAACCATAGGCAGTGATCATGACCACTTCGACATCCGGATCGGATTCTTTAACCTTGCGCAACACATCCAGGCCGCTGATGCCTTCCATTTTGATGTCCACCAGCAAAATGTCAAAATGGATCTCTTTTATTTTCTCGAGTGCTTCTTCACCGCTGGCGGCGGTCTGGATGGCATGGCCGTCGCGCTCCAGCCATCCCGCCAGAGATTCGCGCATGATCAATTCATCATCGACTATCAGGATCTTAACGTTGCTCACGGAAACCTCCCTGGGTGTCAAGTTTCTCTGAAGCCGGCTTTAACGGCAATTTAACATTAAAGCTGGTGCCTTCTCCGGCATTCGATTCAACATAAATGGAGCCGCCGTGCTCCTGGATAATACCATAGGCCACCGACAGGCCCAGTCCCACACCCGTGCCCTTTTTTTTGGTCGTAAAAAACGGCTCGAACAGCTTCGACATATCTTTTTCGGTAACACCGATACCGGTATCCTTAAAATCGACTACCAATTTGCCTTCGCGCAACGAATGCCGGGTTTCGATATGCAATCGACCGCCGCCTCCTTTGCTTTCGATGGCCTCGGCGGCATTTGAGATCAGGTTCATGAACACCTGCTGGAGCTGGTCCTCGGAACCGATCATGTCCGGTAGGTCCGGATCAAGACGGGTTTCCACTTTGGCGCCGCTGATTTTGAGCAGGTTCGCGTTTAAAAACAGCGTCTGCTCGATCAGACGGTTGATATTGACGCTTTTGAGCTCCATTTTGGACTGGCGTGAAAAAGCCAGGAGATTGGAAACAATTCGGCTGGTGCGACGCGTTTCGGTTTCCATCAAGGTCAGGTATTTGTTGAACTGTTCAATTTGTTCGCTGCCGATGGTATCTTCCTCAACAATGCGTTTTATCAGCATGATCAAATTGAGAATCCCGGCGATGGGGTTGTTGATTTCATGAACCACCGAGGCGGATAGTTTGCCCAGAGAGGCCATTTTGTCCTGGTGGATCAATTTTTTGTGGGTCTCTTTCAGCTGCCGGGTGCGCTCATCAACCATCTGCTCCAGACGGCGGGTGATCTCCTCTTCTTCTCTTTTGTGCTGCGTGATATCGCGACTGATGTGGACGAATTTGGAGATCATGCCGTCTTTTTCCCAGATGGGATAGACGCTGACTTCATAATATCGGCTTTGACCGTCAGGCAAAATGCGTCTGCGAATGCGATGGACATAGCCTTTGTTGCGTACCACCTCCTGCAACGGGCAATTTTTTTGAGGCTCATTGCAGGGGTAATCTAATTTATACCACACATCGTGGCATTTTTTTCCGATGACCTCCTCCGGGATGTATCCCATTTTGTTTAAAAATGAAGCGTTGGCCTCCACGATTTCCATCTGCGGCGTAATCACCAGAATAAAATCCTCAATGCCGTCAAGGATGGTCTGCATCTCTTTGGTGCGTTCACGTAATTTTTGTTCTTCCTGACCGATGGCCTTCCAGAACATGCGAAATACCTGGTAGGCCAGGATTCGGATCCGGGAGGGCCGGGTAAGCAGGATATTATCAAAAACTTCAGGGTCCGGGGTCAAGATGATGATCAGGTGGATGCTGTAACGTCGATCATAAAGCTGTCGGTAGTCGTCAAAGGTCAACAGACCCAATTGACTGGCAAGTTTTCGTCCCGGACTTTCAGGGTCCGGGTCGGCCACCGCCAGGATGGGTGCCACCATTTCAGCCTGTTCGTAAACTGCAGTTGTTTTTTCAAGGATCTCCTTGCAAAACTCACCGCCGCCGACCAGACCAATGCTGATGATTGAAGGCTCTTTTCGTGACATTTAAGTAAGTTCCATAACTTGCATCAAAACTTAAAAAAATAAACAGGTTGCGATGTCTGCCAGTAATGGCGGTGGCCTGTTCACGTGTGGGGCAAAACGTATCACGCACAACTATCTGTTTCAAGGGCATTTTTATGGCGCACCTACACCCGGACACTTTTATATGCTGTATTTGATGGAATCCGAGACATATAAATATCGGTTGACAAATTAAAAAAAAACAAGTAAATTCGCGTCTTCGCGCCATTTTGGCGTGAACGGTGGCCCTGCCACGCTCCAGGGCCAAGCGTGCAACTATCAGCTATTAATCGATAATTGCAAGGTGGGCGTAACCTGTTGAATCATAATGGTTCTAAAACAGCGCCTTATTTCCCCCGCCATAAAACGGCATGTTGGTGTTGAGTTTTGGTTCTTTAAAAAAATGATTGTGAACGCGGATCATCTTTCTCAGATCACAAATCTAAATCAAATTCTGCGTAAGGAGTAAGACGGCATGACGGATAAAGTCAACGGTTCTGTAATGGTAGTTGGTGGCGGAATTGCCGGGATGCAGGCCTCTCTGGATCTGGCCAATTCCGGCTACCTGGTTCATCTGGTTGAAAAATCATCTGCCATCGGTGGACTGATGTCTCAGCTCGACAAGACCTTTCCCACCAACGACTGTGCGATGTGAATCATTTCACCCAAACTGGTCGAGGTCGGCCGGCATCTGAACATTGAGCTTTTAACCAACAGTGAACTCTTAGATCTTGAAGGCGAGCCCGGTAATTTCAAGGCCCGGGTACGTCAAAACCCCCGCTACATTGATCTTGACAAGTGTACCAGCTGTGGTGAGTGCACCACGGTCTGTCCGGTGAATCTTCCCAGCGAATACGACGAAGGTCTGTCCACCAAGAAAGCAGCCTTCAAACAATACGCCCAGGCGATTCCCGGTGCGTATGCCATCCAGAAAGCCGACAAAGCACCCTGTCGCCTGGCCTGCCCGGGTGGGCTCAATGTACAGGGCTACGTGCAGATGGTCAAAGAGGGCAAATATGAGGAAGCCCTGGAGATCATTATGGAAGACCTGCCGTTACCCGGTGTACTGGGCCGCATATGCCCCCACGGGTGCGAGGATGCCTGCCGCCGGTGCGAGGTAGAATCGTCGGTGGCCATTCGGGACTTGAAGCGCCTGGCGGCCGATAAATTTGATCCCCGGCAGGTGGAAATTAAGTGTGAAGCCCCGAAAAAGGAAAAAGTGGCCATTATCGGCTCCGGACCCGCCGGACTTTCCTGTGCCTATCATCTGGCCAAAAAAGGCATTTTATCCACCATTTTTGAGTCCCTGCCGGAAGCGGGCGGAATGCTCAGGGTCGGTATCCCGGCCCACCGCCTGCCCCGCGAAATTTTGGATCAAGAAATCGAAATCATTACTAATCTAGGGGTTGAAATCAAGACGAATACAGCCCTGGGCGATGATGTCTCCATCGATGGCCTGCTCGAAGACGGATATAAAGCCGTTTATCTGGCCATCGGCGCCCATCAGGGCATTGAATTGGGTGTCCCCGGAGAAAAGACCAATGGAGTGCGCCAGGGTGTCGAATTCCTGCGAGAGGTGAATCTGACGGGAAAGACCGAAGTCGGCAACAATGTGGCCATCATCGGCGGCGGCAATGTAGCCATTGATGTGGCCCGCTCGGCCGTTCGGCTGGGCGCCGAGACGGTCAATATTGTTTACCGGCGCACCCGCACTGAAATGCCGGCCTGGGAAGAAGAAATCCAGGCCGCCGAAGATGAAGGCGTTGAGATTACCTACCTGTCCGCACCCCAGGAAGTTTTAACCCGTGACGGCCGGGTAGTGGGGCTGCGCTGTATTCGCATGGAGCTCAGTGAACCCGATTCCTCGGGGCGTAAGCGGCCCGTTCCGATTCCCGGAAGCGAATATGAGATCGAAATCGACCAGCTGATCCCGGCCATCGGGCAACGCCCCGATTTGTCCGCCCTGGAAGATATTACCGGACTGACGTATACCCGCTGGGGAACGACCGAAGTCGACGCGGTCACCTATGCCACCGAGCGCGAAGGGGTGTTTGCCGGCGGCGATCTGCAGACCGGGCCCTGGGTGGCCATCGGCGCAATTGGCGCTGGCAAAGAGGCGGCCGAATCCATTTTGCGTTATATCGAAGGCAATGATATGGCCGAAGGCCGCGAGCCGGTTGTCAACGAAAATCCGGTCTATCGACCCATTCCCGAAGATGAGCCCATAATGGAACGGGCCAAGATGCCCGAGCTGCCCGTCAGCAAGCGCCAGGGCAACTTCAATGAAGTCGAACTTGGCTATGGTGAAGAAGAAGGCCGGGTTGAGGCGGCGCGCTGCTTGAACTGCGGCTATTGCTGCGAGTGTTATCAATGTGTGGATGCCTGCCTGGCCCATGCTGTTGATCACAGCCAGCAGGCCGAAATAAAGGAAATCGACGTCGGCTCGGTCATCCTGACGGCCGGCTGTGAGCCTTTTGACCCCGCCCACCTGGAAAATGTGTATCACTACAAATCCAGCCCCAACGTATTGACCAGCCTGGAGTTCGAACGCATTTTGTCGGCCTCAGGGCCCACCATGGGGCATCTGCAGCGTTCCTCGGACGGCAAAGATCCCAAAAAGATTGCCTGGTTGCAATGTGTCGGGTCTCGAGACAACAACCAATGCGGCAACCGCTACTGCTCGTCGGTTTGCTGCATGTATGCCATCAAGGATTCCATGATTGCCAAAGAGCATTCGGAAGAGGAGCTGGATTGTGTCGTGTTCAATATGGATATCCGGACCTTTGGCAAAGACTACGAGAAATACTACAATCGCGCCAAAGATGCCGGCATCCGTTTTGTCAAATCGAAGGTTCATTCGATCGATGAAATCCGCGAGACGGGCAATTTGAACGTGCGCTACATGGATGATGCCGGCCAATTGCAGGAAGAAGATTTTGACATGGTAGTGCTGTCGGTGGGTTTGCAGGTGCCGGAATCAACGGTTCAGCTGGCCGAGCGCCTGGGGGTCGAATTGGATGATTCACGCTTTGCAGTGACGCATCCGTTTGCGCCGGTTGAAACCTCACGTCCCGGTGTTTACGCCTGCGGCGTTTTTCAGGAACCCAAAGACATTCCCAGTTCGGTCACCGAGGCCAGTGCGGCTGCCTGTGCTGCCGGTGCCAGTCTGAACTCGGCGCGCAACACACTGACCCGCAGCGTGGAAATCCCGGAACAAATCGACGTCAGCGACGAGGAAGCCCGGGTGGGGGTGTTTGTCTGTAACTGCGGCGTAAATGTCTCCGCTGTGGTGGATGTTAAAGGGGTGACCGAATATGCCCAAACCCTGCCCAATGTGGTCCATGCCCAGGAGAATCTGTTCACCTGCTCTCAGGATTCACTGGTTCAGATGAAAGAGGTCATCAAAGAGCACAAGCTCAACCGGGTGGTGGTGGCGGCCTGCACCCCTAAAACCCACGAGCCTATTTTCCAGGATACGATGGAATCCTGCGGATTGAACAAATACCTGTTTGAAATGGCCAATATCCGCAACCAGGATTCATGGGTGCACCCTGAAGATGGGGAAACCGCCACCGAGAAAGCCAGTGACCTGGTGCGGATGTCGGTGGCCCGGGCAACGACGCTGCACCCGCTGCAGGAAAAGAAAATCCCGGTTATCCAGAAAGGCCTGGTCATCGGAGGCGGTATTTCCGGCATGAATGCCGCTCTGGGCCTGGCCGATCAGGGCTATGAAGTGGTCCTGATCGAAAAGGAGGCCGAGCTGGGCGGATTGGCCAATCGATTGACGGCAACCATTGAGGGCGCAGATATCGGCAAATATATCGGCGACCTGATTTCCCGTGTGAGCGCCCATGAGAAGATCCAGGTGATCACCAATGCGCTGGTGGTGGGTTATTCCGGCTTTAAAGGCAATTTTACCACCGACATCATGGTCGGGCCGGATATGGAGCAGCGCAAAATAGAACACGGGGTGGTTATTCTGGCCACCGGGGCCCACGAATATAAGCCCAAAGAATACCTGTACGGGGATGACCCGCGGGTCATGACCCAGCTTGAGCTGGCCGATCGGATGAAAAAAGGCGAATTCGATGAGCCCCAGCAGGTGGTCATGATTCAGTGTATCGGATCGCGCAACGAGGAAAATCCAAACTGCTCACGAGTTTGTTGTCAGACAGCCATAAAAAATGCATTGCACATCAAGGAAAAATATCCGGATGCCGAGATTTTTGTCCTGTACCGCGATATTCGTACTTACGGGCTTCTGGAAGATTACTATACCGAGGCCCGGCGTCAGGGGGTCTTCTTTTTCCGGTTTGATCGCGAAGACCCACCGGTGGCCGAGGCCGCCACAGACGGCATCGAGGTAACTTTTACCGACCACGTGCTCAATCGCAAGTTGAGCGTTGGCACGGATTTACTGATTCTCAGCGCCGGCATGGAAGCTGAGGATACCGAGGAGCTGTCTTCAATTGTAAAACTGGCGCGCACGCCGGAAGGCTATTTCATGGAAGCGCATGTGAAATTACGGCCGGTGGATATGGCGACTGAAGGGATTTTTGTGTGCGGCACAGCCCACAGCCCCAAGCTGATCTCGGAAAGCATTGCTCAGGCTTATGCGGCCGCGTCGCGGGCGGTGACGTTTCTGGCTCAGGACCATTTAACGCTCTCGGCGGTCACCGCACAGGTTGAAGCCGACAAATGCGCCTCCTGTTTGATTTGTGTGCGCTCGTGCCCATATGATGTGCCCAAAATTAATGCCGACGGTGTCAGTGAAATCGATGAGGCGCTCTGTCACGGCTGCGGCATCTGTACCGCGGAATGCCCGGCCAAGGCCATCCAGTTGAACTGGTACGAGGATGATCAGATTATCTGCAAGGTGGATGCGCTCTTAGAAGGTGTCCTTTAGAAGGAGAAAGGTGATAATTCGGCTTTTATCCAAATAACCCCAAAATAGCCGAAACACGAAACACGAAGCACGAAATCCGAAATTCGCAATTACTAGTTCTACCGTAACGATAAAGCAGTATAGTGTATATTCATCAGGAGGAAAAATGGCTGAGAACTTTGAACCGATTATCATTGCTTTTTGCTGCAATTTCTGAGGTTACACAGCAGCGGACCTGGCAGGTTCGATGCGATTGCAATACCCGACCAATGTAAGGATCGTTCGGGTGCCCTGCACCGGTAAAGTCGATGTGATCCATATCATGCGGTCCTTTGAAAAAGGCGCCGACGGCGTTGCCGTAATCGGATGCCTCGAAGGGGAGTGCCATTTTAACGCCGGCAACCTGATGGCCCGCAGAAGGGTGGAGCAGGCTCAGAAAATACTGGATACGGTCGGCATCGGCGGCGAGCGGGCCCGGATGTATAACCTGTCATCCAGTGAGGGCCCGCGGTTTGCGCAGTATGCCACCGAAATGACTGAGAAAATAAAAGATTTGGGCCCCAACCCGATCCGGGTTGCGAAAAACAAGGCCGCCTGAAGAAACATTGAATATTGACTATTGAACATTGCAGATTGAAATGCGGAAAATAGTCAAATGTAAATCACAAAAAGGCTCTTAGTGAAAATATTCATTTTTCAATTTTAAGTATCCAATTCAAAAAGAGAGGTTATATTCCATGATTGTTGCGGACAAAAAACCAATTGAGGAAATCATCGAATACCTCAAAGATCACAAGAACATCCTGATCCTGGGCTGCAACGAGTGTGTTACCGTGTGTGAGGCCGGTGGTAAAAAAGAAGTCGGCGTTCTGGCTTCGGCCCTCAGAATGCATGCCAGCAAAGAAGGCAAAGAGGTCAAGATCGATGAATTGACCCTTGAGCGACAATGTGATCGTGAGTATCTGGATGAACTGCGGGATTCAATCGACAAGTATGATGCCGTGGTCTCCCTTGCCTGTGGGGTCGGCGTTCAATTTACTGCCGAGCAGTACCACGATAAGCCGATTTATCCGGGGGTGAACACCACCTTTTTGGGCGCTACCGAGGAGCGCGGTGTTTGGACAGAACGCTGCCAGGCTTGCGGACAGTGCATCCTGGCCACGACCGGGGGCATCTGCCCGGTGGCGCGCTGCGCCAAGCGTCTGTTCAACGGTCCCTGCGGCGGATCGACCACCGGCAAATGCGAGATAAACGCCGAGGTCGACTGCGCCTGGCAGTTAATCGTTGATCGCCTCAAGGCCCTGGATAAACTTGATGAATACGAGAAGCTTTGTCCGATCAAGGACTGGTCGACGGACAGGGCCGGAGGGCCCCGAAAAGTCGTAAGGGAGGATGTGCAGCAATGACAACAAATACACCGAGTAAACTGGAAAAAATTCTCAAAGAAGGGCACCTGGCCGTTACCTCCGAGTGCGGGCCACCCCGCGGCAGCAATATCGACCATATTGTTCAAAAAGGCGAGTTGATCAAAGATCATGTCGATGCCATCAATATCACCGATAACCAGACGTCGATGACGCGGCTATGCAGCCTGGCCGCATGCATTCGTCTGAAATTGATGGGGCTGGAACCGGTGCTGCAAATGGTGACCCGCGATCGCAACCGTATCGCCTTGCAGAGTGACATTCTGGGTGCGGCATCATTTGAAATCAATAACATCTTGTGTCTGTCCGGCGACCATCAAAGCTTTGGTGATTGTCCCCAGGGTCAGAATGTGCATGACATCGACTCGATCCAGCTGATTCAAGCCGTAAGGCATATGCGTGACGAGGGTAAATTTTTAGGCGGTGACGAGCTGGATGGCAAACCCCAGATGTTTGTGGGCGCAGCAGCCAACCCTTTTGCCGATCCCTTTGAAATCCGGGTACCGCGCCTGGCCAAAAAGGTGGCCGCCGGAGTCGAGTTTATTCAGACCCAGTGCATTTACAACCTGGATAAATTCGAAGAGTGGATGAAAAACGTGCGCGACCGCGGACTGCATGAAAAATGTTATATCCTGGCCGGACTGACGCCCATGAAATCAGTGGGCATGGCCAAGTACATGCAAAAACGTGTGCCGGGAATGGATGTGCCCGATGAAGTGATCAAGCGCCTGCAAGGGGTTGAGAAAGGCAAACAGGCCGATGAAGGCATCAAGATGTGCATCGAGTCCATCCAGCGCTTAAAAGAATGTGAAGGTGTGGCCGGTTTCCACGTCATGGCCATTGAGTGGGAAGAAAAGGTGCCCGAGATCGTTGAAGGCGCCGGTCTCTATCCCCGACCGAACGGCAATTAAGACCCATTTTAGAATAGCTAACCGAAAAACCCTGTCTTTATGGCATAAGGCAGGGTTTCTTTTTGCTTGACTCATTTAGAGTGCTTCTTTATAGTTTTCTGCCTGGCTTAGCGAGTTCCTATCAATTTGTTTTTCCCTGAGTGAATCAAAGACATTGTTTTGGAGGGATTCGATCTGTGTATTGATTATCGGTAAATATTATTAAAAAGGAGATTTGAAAATGACGACAAGCGACGCGACAGAAAAAAAGCCTCTCTGGTTGTTAATCGAGGAGAATATCCTTGGGCTTGATTCTCAGGACCTCTCGGCGGAAAACCTGGAAGCATCGATTCAACGGCTTGCAGGTGAGTTGGACAATTCCGGGTACAATGTTTCGCATCAGGGTGGCAATATGCTTCAATTGCGATGGGCGATGAATGAAGCCAGCAAAGTGGGAAGGCCCCTTATGCAGGATCTGGACACAGCGATTGAGGCGATGACACTGGAGGACGTGGCTGAGCCTTACGCTGCAACTGATAAGATCATTAATGATATCGGCAAGACATGGCCTGGACTG